>DATJPW010000047.1:0-12048 GCA_035506215.1 Desulfomonilaceae bacterium | reverse complement strand
CCAAGGACTCCAAGCATGGAGGCGTGGAGCGTTGACCGGTGTGTTGGAATAGGTAAGTACCGACAGCACATCCGCTAATTCAGGGCTCCTGGCACGAGAAACGATGCAAACGCTCTTCTGAGCCTCGCTTCAGAAATTGCCGGCTAAGCGCTGGAAAGGATTGAGCTCAAATGCCAAGACGAGACCAAACGAGGTCATGTAGCCGAGGACCCGGATCAGGGAAGGGGATGGGAAAAGGCGGAGGCAGAGGTCGGGGCGGTGGCTGTGGAACCGGTCTGGGCGGAAACTGCATTTGTCCGAACTGCGGGGAAAAAACTCCGCACCAAGCGGGAATTCCCTGCTTTCAACAGAAGTGCCCGAAGTGCGGAACGCCAATGGCACGAGAGTAGCCATGGTTCGTGCTGAACATGGAGGTTCAACTCTCATAGGAAACAGAAAGGCCATCAAGAAAATGTCGCGGACCAATACTTGTTCACCCAATAAGTCTTGCGGTAGTTGCAATACTTCCGACAAGTGTGATGCACAGACTCAACAACAGCACATCAAAGAGCGCCTGTCAGACAGATTGGCCTCCATCAGACATCGACTAATCGTCATGAGCGGGAAGGGTGGCGTGGGCAAATCCACGGTGGCGGCCAATCTCGCTGTTGCGCTTGCTGAAAGCGGTCACAGAGTAGGGATTCTCGACGGAGACGTGCATGGTCCAAACATACCCAAGATGTTAGGACTGGAAGGCGCGAGCCCCGAGGTCGGGCCTGCCGGACTGCTTCCTTTGCAGGCATCTGCAAATCTGAAAGTCATGTCCATAGCATTTCTTCTTCCTGACTCCGACACTCCCGTCGCCTGGCGCGGGCCGATGAAGCACACGCTGTTCCAGCAGTTTCTGTCCGATGTCGACTGGGGCGAGCTGGACTATCTGGTTGTGGATCTTCCGCCAGGCACCGGGGACGAGCCCATGAGCATCGCGCAGATCCTGGGACCACCCTTGTGGGCCATCATTGTGACCACTCCTCAAGACGTGGCCCTTCTGGATTCGCGCAAATCCGTGGTGTTCGCAAAGAGCCTGGAGATGAACCTCCTGGGGATCATAGAAAACATGAGTGGGCTGATATGCCCCCACTGCGCAGGAAAGATCGACCTGTTCAAGGCAGGCGGCGGGGAAAGAGCCTCGAGGGACCTTGCGGTCCCGTTCCTCGGCGCCATACCTATTGACCCCAGTATTGTCCTTGCCGGGGATGCCGGTATCCCGTTGATCAGCTTTGATTCCGGTTCGGATATTTCAGAGGTGTTTAGGGAATTGGCCTCCAGGACTGACCGAGTTTTGAACAACGGAAAAGGGCCGTTGCAATTTGCAGTGGCCGATAATCTTAGTCAAATTGAAACGAAAAGGAGATCAAAGCACATGCTTTCCAAGATTGTCGCAGTTCCATCAATGCATCCCGGAGGATTGGATGCCATGCGTTCGGGCCACTTCGGGCATTGCGACGCTTTCACGCTGGTACACCTCGAGAACGGAGAAGTCCGCGACGTTTCCGTGGTGAAGAATGGGGCGCACCAGCAAGGCGGATGCCAGGCGCCGGTCAATTTGCTTCACCAGAGTGGTGCCGATGCCCTGATAGTGGGAGGAATCGGAATGAGGCCGCTCATGGGATTCCGTCAGGTGGGCATCGACGTCTACTACGGGCCGGAGGGCGAGACGGTGAAAGCCGTTATTGATCATCTGCTTGAAGGTCGACTGGAATTGATCGCCGAAAACCAGGTTTGTGGAGGGGGTCAATTTTGAAAAGAGTCATGATGAGGGAAGGTTGATATGAAAATTGCGATAACGTCAATGGGAAAAGAAATTGATTCGCAGATGGACCCTCGCTTCGGAAGGGCACAGTACATTGTGATACTGGACCAAAACGGCGCCATCCTCGAAGCGGTCGATAACTCGCAGAACCTCAATGCCATGAGGGGGGCCGGAATTCAGGCGGCGAAAACATTGGCCGACAAAAAGGTGGATGTCCTTCTGACCGGTCACTGTGGTCCCAATGCATTCACGACGCTCAAGGCGGCAGGGATAAAAGTGGGAGTGGAACAGAGCGGGACGATCAGAGAGGCGCTGGCAAGATACAAACGCAATGAAGTGAGTTTCGCGGACCAACCGAATGTGGAAGCCCATTGGTGATTGTGAAATTGTCTCCTCTGCGCATTGGCCGAAAAAGCCGATGAGATGAGCCAGGGCTTTCGTCCCTCCCCTGTGCAGGAGAGCGGCATCGGAGATCTGTTTCACGGAAGGAGCCCTAAAACAGGGCGTGATTGTAGCCAGTATGTCGGAGTACTTGTTTGTCAGCGGGATTCCGTGGACTAGCATAATAATTGGCGCAGGCGTGATAGTTCTGGTCGTTGTCATTTGGGTCTGCTTTGAGCTGCGAGTCGACCCTTTGCGTGGGACAATCGACCAGCCCGATGCCAGTGCATTCGTTCGCGGGAAGTGTGGCGATGTGATGAAAGTTTCTATGAGATTTTCGAATGATAGAGTCATCGACGCGACGTACTGGACCGACGGGTGCAGGATGAGCCGAGCATGTGGCGCCGCGGCGGCTAAACTGGCCCTCGGTAAAACTCCCGAAGAAATCGCGGACATAGACCATGTGGCCATCGAAAAAGAAGCTGGTGGATTGCCTGAAGAGGATCTCCACTGTGCAACGTTGGCTGCGGGAGCGCTTCAGGAGGCGCTTCGGAACTATCTCGTCGGAGATGGCTCGTAATTGTCCTCCGGCCAAGCACGGAAGAGGCAGCCGGGCTAAACCAATTGAGTGAGTGTCGCAATATGATTATAAGCATAGCCAGCGGGAAAGGCGGGACCGGCAAGACCACCATCGCCACCAGCCTTGCTGCGGTACTCGGGTCAAGAGCGCAGTTGTTGGATTGTGACGTCGAGGAGCCCAATTGTCACCTGCTGATGAAACCTGACCTGCAAACGTGTGAATCCATAACCGTTCCTGTCCCGATTGTGGACATGGACAAATGCACGCTCTGTGAGAAGTGCGGGGAAGTTTGCCGGTTCAGCGCTATCCTTGTGATAGGCGAACAAGTGCTCACTTTTCCTGAGCTTTGTCACGGTTGCGGAGGGTGCACGCTTCTCTGCCCTGAAAAAGCCATCCACGAAGGGTCCCGAGAGCTGGGCGTGATCGAGACGGGATTGGCGGGTCCGGTGGAATTCGTCCACGGACGCCTGAGGATTGGAGAGGCCATGTCCCCTCCGCTCATCAGGGCCGTGAAACAGAAAATCAATACCGATAAGATCGCCATTCTTGACGCTCCTCCCGGCGCGTCCTGTCCGGTGATCAACTCGGTGACAGGCTCGGATTTTATCATCCTCGTCACGGAACCGACTCCCTTCGGACTGCACGATCTGAGAATTGCGGTTGAGGCAATTTCTCATCTGGCAATCCCTCTAGGGGTGATTCTCAACCGCTCGGACACAGGGGATAGAGAAGTGGAGAAGTTTTGTGCGGATCAGGGAATACCACTGCTTGCAAAGATACCACACAAACGCAGAATCGCAGAAGGCTATGCAAGGGGAGATTTGCTGGTAGCTTCGGCTCCTCACTACATCGGGCTGTTCCTCGAACTGGTGCAGACGATACGCAAATTGACCCGCGAGACCGAGTCAGGTTTGAAGGAAGCGGTATTATGAAAGAACTCGTCATAATCAGCGGCAAGGGTGGTACAGGAAAGACCACTTTGACGGCATCTTTCGCTTTTCTTGCCCGAGACAAGGTGCTGGCGGACTGCGACGTCGACGCGGCGGACCTTCATATCCTGGCCGATCCCCAGACCCTGCAGGAGGAAGATTTCCGAGGCGGGATCAAAGCGCGGATAGATCTTCAGAAGTGCTCTCAATGTGGGACCTGCATAGAATACTGTCGTTTTGGCGCGACCTCTCACGAGTTCGTGGTCAGCCCACTTTCGTGCGAGGGGTGCGGGGTTTGTTTTCAGATTTGCCCGCAGCAGGCCATTTCCCTTGAAGAGGGTTTGAATGGGCACTGGTTCATTTCGGAAACACGATTCGGACCGATGGTGCATGCCGCCCTTCTGCCGGGTCAAGAAAACTCCGGCAAACTGGTGGCGCTGGTCAGGAATCAGGCCAAGGTTCTGGCAAGAAGACAGGATATCTCTTTGATTCTAGTGGACGGGGCGCCTGGAGTGGGTTGTCCGGTAATTTCTTCCATCACTGGAGCTGATCGGGTCCTTATCATCACTGAGCCCACCCTATCGGGCCTCCATGACATGAAGCGGGCCATGGAACTTGTCCGAGGATTCAAGATTCCTGTGTCCGTAGTGATCAACAAGCATGACCTGAATACCGATGTGACCGAAGAGATTGAAGCACATTCGACCAACGTACAGGCTGATGTCCTTGGCAGGATCCCGTACGATCCACAAGTGACTCGCTCGTTGGTCCAGCGGCGCTGTGTGGTCGAGGACGGGAATTCCCCAGCAAAAAAGGCCATTCAGGAGATCTGGGAGAGGCTGGAGCCGGATCTCTTGTCATGAGGAGAAAACCTTTGGAAGCCGAAAATATGGAAAGCCGCGTCCGACATGCCCTCTCGGAAATCGTAGACCCGGAAACCGGTCTGAACATCATGCGCATGGACCTTATTCACGACTTAACAGTTACGGAGGATGGTGAAGTCGGCCTCGTGTTTCGTCCATCCTCACCCGTGTGTCCCATGGCGTACTCACTTGCCAATTCAATAAAAAAGAAAATTGAATCATTGAAGGACATCAGGTCTGTTCGAATAGCCGTTGAAAATTTTCAGAACGCGGACCGCCTGGAGCGTCTTGTGAATCAGTGATGGTCCTCATATTGGTGCAAAGGAGAGACCGTGCCTATTTATGAATACAAATGCTCAGATTGTGGTGAGACCAGCGAGCTTCTCGTTGGCATTGGGCGAAACTCGGACGATCTTGCTTGCCGCTCATGCGGGGGGTCGCGGCTGGAACCCCTTTTGTCGGCGCCTGTAGCCGTGATCGGTGGCGAGCCATCCCCTCATCCGGCAGGACCTACATGCTGCGGATCAAATTGGTCTAACCGGGGTTGTACGCCCGGTAGTTGTTGTGGTTCCACTTGAGCGTCGACTCTTTAGCTAGTACCCAATGGGGAATGAACGTCGGAATGTGGCTAAGCAGCTATGTCACTTTTGAGTGATGCAAGGACCTCTATTGAGAGGTCCGGGATTGGAAGAATTCAGTTGCAAGAACCTAATACCACCCAACCAGCCGAGGGAGTAGACAAATTCGATGGTATTTGCAGTCTATTGAATTTCGCACTAGTTTTCTGCCTGGTATGGTTCCTCTGGTATTTGTTCATGCACCCAAACGGATTGATGAAAAAGCAAATTGGCATGCACGGCTGCTCTCTCATGGTAATTTGTCTCTGCACAATAGTCTTCATGAGCAAGGTGGCAGATTTCTTTTTCATACCTCATCGGACTGGGCAAAGCAGCTCGTTTGTGAACAGCAGTGCCATGTTTTCCGTAGCTTGCTTTATAGTCGGACTTTTCAGCATTAATACAATCTTCTGGGGTTTGCTTGCTGCGCTAGGCGTTACCTGCTGGGACCATCAGTTTTGGAGAGAGTCAGAAAATACGCAAGTTCCCTATCTGATCGGCGACGAAAATGGCTTGTGCGCCATAATCTACTTTGCTACAGCCTTATTCAGTAGCTGGTCTGTCATCACCACGAAGACTCGCACCATGAAGTGGTTGAGGTTGGCGGCATTACCCGTCTTTAGCCTCATCATTCCTTTCGCCTTCTTCCACCAGGATGTGACCCTTCACACATCAGCTTTTTTGAAAGGACGCATCTACAGGGTAATGGAGCTAGGCGCATTCGTGATTCTTGCAGGGTTCCTGTTAAGAACTTACGTCCGCGGGCTGCTGAACTCTGTGAAAGAACGAGGAGGATGGGCGGCGCGGTTCTGTCTCACCGCTGCCGGGGGACTTGCCATGTACGGAGGCTACGTACTGATTGAGAATCTTTTGCTCGGCACCGACACAGCCAAGCTGCGAGGAGCCCCATTTGTTTGGAGCATGATCTTCCTCTGTATCACTCTATTGCAGTTGGATTTTTACGATAGGGAGAAGGCGGGAGATTTGTGATGAAACGGGTCGGACCGTTTTGAGATTGATTTCGATTCTTAGATTGTTGGTGGCTGCTAATGTCGAGCGACCTTTTAACAGCAGCGTTGGGCGTCTTTGGTCTTTCTTCATTGTGTACTCAGGGATTTTCTTAGGCGATTTGGCAAGCATAGAAAGAGCTTTTGGTGAGGTCTACAGGAGCATGAATCACATCATTTATGAACCGATAGGCGTCATTCGGTCACCCTTCGAGGAAGTGGAAGGGACGCCTACACAACCTTCCGGTGCTCAAGGACTGGCCGGAACGGTCGAGCTGGAGCCTGAATTCTCTAGCGGCCTAAGGGATCCGGAGGATTTTTCGCACATTGTTCCGGTCTATCGTTTCCATCTGTCCAGAGTGTACACGCTGGAGGTGATTCCTTTTCTCGACGACTCTCATCGGGTTATCTTTGCCTCCTGTGCTCATAAGTATCCAACTTCAGGAGGTATTTCTATAGTGAGACTCACAGGAATCGAAGGCTCGAAATTGCAAATTCAAGACGTTGATATTGAAGTTGCTAAGGGTCGGTTTGAGCCGGCTCGGTTCCCGACCTAGTGCGGGACAGTGCGTGAACGGTAATCGTCCAAGTCAGAAACACTGACATGAGGCCAAAACGAATGAAGGTTGCAAATTGCACCACCAGGCAAAACGTGAGCGGCAGACCGGTGCTACCGGGGGTCATCAGTAAGGCAGGTGCAAGTGTCCGCTAAGTTGATTGCAATCAAGTCGAACGAGGAATTGACCCTGGTGTACCATCAAGCAGAATGAGGGTATCACCAAAACACCAATCAGGAAATATTTCTGTATTGATCACTACACAAACGGAGGATTTGATGATCGGGACTGTAACAAAACCTATGGATGAGATTTTGGGTGTACTAGCCAGGTACCGGAAGGTCGCTGTTTCCGGCTGTAACGGTTGCGCCAAGGTAACCAAAACCGGCGGCGAACCGGAAGTTAGCGCAATGGCGGAGAAGCTCCGCTCAGCCGGCAAAGAAGTGCCCCTAGCGTTAACACCGGAGAGAGGTTGCTACATCCATTTTGTAAGAGAAAAGTTCGAAGGCCAACAGGAGCAGTTGGGTGGATGTGACGCTGTGCTGGTTCTCGGGTGCGGTGGAGCAAATCACATTATGAGACAGTTCACCGAAGAGTTGGGGCTCACCATACCGGTGAAGGCGGCTCTGAACACGGTGGGCCACGTTGACATAGTTATGCCGGGCGCCTTGGCCCTGGAACAGTGTAGTGAATGCGGGGAATGCATGCTCAATGAAACGGGCGCGATCTGTCCCGTAACGAAATGTTCCAAGAGTCTTTTGAACGGCCCTTGCGGAGGTTCGGAAAACGGCAAGTGTGAGGTGGATTCCGAGCGCGATTGTGCCTGGGTGCTTATTTACAACAGGCTCAAGACACTCGGAGAACTTGATTCGCTTAGAACGTATCGACAACCACGCGATAATCGCAAAACCAATCGGCCTCGTAGCCTGGTTCTCAGCTAACGGAAGGTGGACGCTATGAAACTGACAGAATTGTTCTCTAATAAAACCTATGTATTGACCAGCGAAGTAGGACCGGTAAAAGGCTGCATCAGAGACGTCACAGACACGAGCGCCGCCGGTTTTCTTCAGCAGGCGGAATACGTCAAGGACTACGTGCACGCAATCAATGTCACGGATAATCAGAGTGCGGTTGTCAGGCTCGGGTCTCTGGCGGGCTCGGTAAAGATGAAAGAGATAGGCATTGAACCCATTTACCAAATAACATGCCGAGACCGCAACCGCATAGCCCTTCAGTCCGAACTCCTTTCTGCGTATTCCCTAGGTATTGACAATGTGCTCATTCTAACGGGCGATCACACTACCCTCGGAGACCATGCAGGGGCCAAGCCGGTATTTGATCTGGACAGCGTCCAATTGATCAAAGTGGCCTCCGAACTGAAGCACGGACGCGACATGGAAGGTAATCGACTGAGTCAGGCGCCCAACTTCGCTGTCGGCGCAGTGGTGAATCCAAACTTTGAGCCTCTCGAACTTCAACTCCTCAAGCTGGAGAAAAAGATCGGGGCAGGGGCGGAGTTCATCCAGACCCAACCAGTGTACGAGCGGGCAAAGTTTGAGACGTTTATGAAGCGTGTGGCAGCCTTTGGTGTTCCGGTGCAAATGGGATTTGTGCTCGTCAAGTCGGCTCAAATGGCTAGATTCATGAATGAACGTATATCCGGGGTCAATGTTCCTCAAAGCTGGATTACCGAGCTCGAAGGCGTGCCGAAAGAAAGCTTAAAGGAGAGGTGCGTACAGATGTCGTCGAGATTGCTTACGGACGTCGCCCCCATGTGCCAAGGAATCCATTTCATGCCTATGGGATGGTCTGATCTCGTGCCTCGGATAATAGAGCAAGCAGGTCTTCGAGGACGGGTCTGAACTTGCGACAGTGACGGACCGGAGAGCTGTCCCCGGCTGGTCATACAGAAGGAGGCTGGTTTGGAAGCCCCCGAACACATTTTTCTAAGGTCAAGTTTATGAGCAGAGAACAGGAAGTTTTTGACGATATGGAAGGGCTGGTTCTCGAAGAGGCCCGAAAAACCTATTCGGAAACGGTTATAGACCATTTTCTGAACCCCAGAAACGTCGGCGAACTGGTGAACCCCGATGGCTTCAACATGATGAGCGGGATTTGCGGGGATACCATCGGAATCTACGTCGGGCTGGACGATGGTACCGTCAGCCGTATAAGCTTTGTGACAAACGGATGCGGACCTACCATTGCTTGCTCGAGCGCCCTGACTTGTCTGGCAAAAGGACGAAAAATCGATGATGCTATGAAGATTACCAGTGACGAGTTGATTGTCTACCTTGGGGGATTACCAAGGGAAAACACCCACTGTGCTGACCTGGCGGTCAACACCCTGCGGAGCGCCCTAGCAAAGGTACAAAAACCTAAATGAGCGTTAGGCGCAAGATCAGGAGCTTTTTGCAAGAGCAATGCGGCAATGTCCTGGCAACAGACGTGCGCATTGGCCTAGGGTACACCGCGGTTCAACTGGAAGACGGCCGTACCGGCGTGGCCTACACCTTTCGAGACACCGCGTTCAGCGGCTGTTCGGTCTTCAGGGGACTGCGTCCGGTAGCAGGAAAGCCGGCAGCCCAGTTGCTCGACCTTATTGAGTCTCAGGACAAACTCGAATCATCGCTGGGCCTAGCCACTGCCAATGCCGTCGCCAACCAGGAGCCCGATAGTGCTATTGCGGGCGACGTGATCGAAGCAATTGAGATACTGCCCTCGGACAGGGTAGGGATGGTGGGATTCTTCGGCCCGCTCATTCCTGCTCTTGAGCACCGCGTGAGACACCTTGAGATCTTTGAAGAAGCACCCGACATTGTGGCAAATCTTCTTCCCGCTGCGGAAGCTCTCCGCCGCCTCCCGGAATGCGATGTGGCTCTCATTACATCAACAACGATCATTAACAACACGACTGACGCGTTGCTCGAAGCAGCTTCCCATTGCCGTGAGGTAGTGCTTCTCGGATCTTCCACGCCGCTTGTTCCCAAAGCGTTTCAGGACACGCCGGTGACCTGTCTGTCTGGGATGTCGGTGAAAGATCCGGCAGGGATCCTACAGGTAGTGAGCGAGGGAGGCGGCACCCGGTTCTTCAAGCCGTTCGCCACCAAGTGGAACATCCCTGTCCGCAGCAACTCTGTACAGTACAGGCAAGGCAAATGACCTTACATTTTTTGAAAGGGGCAAGGACCAGTGAAAAGCAGTGGACTTGCTAAAGCAATCAAACAATTCATACGAGGAGCTACCGTGCGCATGCCGGCGTTGGCTCCGATGAAGGAACTTGCTGGAATGGAGCGTGTTTTCTTCATCACCGTTTTTGGGGATTATCTGGGTATTCCTGTGATGCGTCCTCACTATTCATTGCGGCTTTTGCCGTACATAGTTCCACGAATTCGTCCCTGGATGCATTGCCTGCTCAGGGAGAGAGACCTGACGGACAAGGTTGGTTAGGACTTTTTCCAGGAAATGGAGAGGTGACGCAGTGAAGTTGAGAGCCGCTATAATTGTTAATGATGCGAGCCAGGCACGACCAATCCTGGAGGGTCTTTTGAGAAAAGGCATTAGCGTAACCATCGAAAGCGATCCCCAAGCGGTGCTCGATGCCGTCCGGACGAATCCGCCCGACCTACTGATAGTCGAGGACAGCCTCAGTGGCATGACCGGCACCCAGTTTCTGTCCGAATTCTTAACGATCGACTGGACTACCAGTGCCATTCTCATATGCGATGAAGACGAGGAGGTAGTTCACCAGAGGACCGAGGGCTTAGGCATCCTCGGCGCTATCAGAACGGTAGATGACGCCCAGCGCCTTGATGTACTCATCGACAGATTTCTTGAGATGCGCACGTTTAGCCGACCAACAGCGGCTCAGACTAGCACGGACGGCAGCTAATGCTTGAGATAATCTACAAGCCGATAGGGGTGATACATTCCCCGTTTGCCGATGTTGAAGACATGCCTATTCAGGCGACGGCTGCCTCCGGGATACCGGGCACCGTCCAAATCGACCCGGCTTTTGTGCCTGGCCTGAAGGACCTTGAAGGCTTTTCGCATCTCATTTTGATCTATCACTTCCATTTGTCACGAGAGCACTCCTTGGAAGTCATCCCTTTTCTCGATGACAGGCCCCGAGGAGTTTTCGCTACCAGAGCGCCTAGTCGTCCCAATCCGATAGGTTTTTCCGTGGTGCGACTTACAGGAGTAAGAGGGAACACTCTCCACATAGAGGATGTAGACATGGTGGACGGAACGCCTCTTCTCGACATCAAACCGTTCATACCTGAATTCGATAATCATCACCCAGAACGCTTGGGGTGGCTATCCGGGATGGAAGGCGCTGTTCAGACCATCCGGTCTGACAAACGATTTGACAGTCGGTGAAATATTGCCCATGGGTTACCCCGACGGATGAGGTATGAGAGTACGCTATGAACCGTCAAGACGGCAAACTAAAGGGTCACGGTTCACGATACAAGAATCGATTCCTCAAGCGCATAAAGTTATTCGGGAGAGTTGGCATGAACGAAATACTTTGCCCGAAGAGATGCAACACCTGTAGGACTACTCTTTCCCAGCCCTCGAATCTTGACGCTTACCCAGACTTGGATAGGTTCTCTAACATCTTGCAACTTGAGGCCAACGATATTGGACAGGGCCCCAGAGTTGTCGTCTCCGAGGCTACCTTCTGCACGGCTAGTTCGGGACGACTATTCGTGTGCAGAAATGACTTCAAGCAGGGGAGTTAGCCATGGAGAAACGGACTCGGCAAGTTATCAGTTTTGCGGAACATCTAAGCCGAAAATCACCTGGCGTTGTGAACGGAATAGGGTTGTGCTCGATTTTTTCACGGCAGGGTGACTGGGCCTTCGACTATGCTCTGTCTCTTGCAAGACATCACCGAACCAAGCTGAACATCTTTCATTTTCTTGAATCACCCTACGTCTTGCGAAGAGATCTGGTGTTTGTGGACGCGGCAAGAAAAGTCACTGCAAGAGCGACTCCGGACCTCATCGCCAGGAAAGACAAAGAGCTGCGCGAAGCATTCGAAGAGCGCCTCGGCGATTACGAGGATGTCGGGTTCCGGCTTTGCGAAGGAAACGACGAATTCGAACTCCGCAAATGCTTCAGGAAGAGCCAATATGAGATTCTGGTCATCGGTTACAAGGAAAAGGGTGCCGCATTTGGTGGTACCACCACCGTCGAAGCCTTCGCGGACAAGTTCAGAGGTCCCGTAGTGCTGGTCGGTCCCGATTCACCGGATTCCTATCATTTAAATGCCGCTGCGGAAGGACGGTTGGCAGACCTTTTGATTCCCGATGGGCG
>DATJPW010000046.1:0-4040 GCA_035506215.1 Desulfomonilaceae bacterium | reverse complement strand
CTAGTGTGAAGTATTCTGGCGCCCAAATTCTTAGTTAGGATAGGTTCTTCAGGGATATCAATCACCTGTCCGGACGCAAGGCTTTCTCTATCTTTCGCCCAAAAGAAACGGGCCTGCTCTTTGGGGAAGAAATCATAATCGGTCTTGCCTATGGCCTGTTCCCTGCTTAGCCCGAAAAGGGCCTCGCTGGCTTTGTTCCACAAAATGAACTGACCGTTTTGAGCGGATTTCGCGAAGACAGCGATGGGGAGGTTGTCAACCACCGTGTTCAGGAATTCTTCCGCTTGCTTGATTTGTTCCTCTGCCTGCTTGCGTTTCGTGATATCACTAACGATTACTAGGATTCCCCTTCGTCCGTCATAGTCGATTGCAGCGGCAGCCACTTCGACATTGACCAAAGTGCCATCTGTACGTACGAGTTTTTCTTCTGTGCGGGAGACCGAAAGTCCTGTTTTCAACATTGTCGCAATATGGTCTTCCACCAATTCGTTGTAGTCAGGATGCAAAAAATTGAGCGCCGGTTTCCCGATAATTTCTGAAGCGTTGGTGAACCCGAGTATATCGGCAAACGACTGATTCACATAGGTAAAGCATTTATCAACCACAACAAAAATTCCCATCGGGGAAAGATCGACGATTGTTCTATATCGTTCCTTGCTTTCCCGCAGCGCTTCCTCTGCCTTCTTGCGGTCGGTGGCATCTGCGACAACGCCTGCCATTCTCATAGGGTTCCCGTTTGTATCAACTTCGATTACCTTTCCCTGTGCGTACACCCAGTGCCAGTCTCCAGATTTGTTCAGTGCCCGATACTCGACCTCGAAAACGGGGAGCTTTCCTTGGATGTGGAGGTTGAGATTCTCCGATACCACCGGCCAATCGTCCGGGTGGATAATTTTTTTCCAATTTTTGAGTGTAGGTTCGAACTCATCCGGTTCGTACCCGAGCGCCTTGTGGATTCGCTCTGACCATACTGCTTTTCCTGTTGTCAGATCCCACTCCCATATCGCAAGATTTGCTCCTTCCAGTGCCATCGACAACTTCTGCTCGCTATGCCGCAGGCCTTCTTCTGCCTTCTTCTGTTCGGCCAAAGCTAGTTGCAGTCGGTCAACGGTCAGCCTTTGATCAGCCTCAGATTCTGCAAGCTCGCTCTCCACACGCTCACTGTTGAGCATCATCCAGCAAAGGCTTTCGCCTAGCTGAAGGACAATCAATGCGATTACCGAGCCCAAGAGGAATGGAGAATCCAAGAGAAGATGCCACTGGGGTCCAAAAAAGGCCCCTATGGGTCTGACAAGGACCACCAACCCGCTCAGGCCCAGAAAGCACCCGATAACAGGATAGAACATTGACTTATGCTTAACGGGATGACTGAAAACGAGAGCAGCCATGGGCCACTGCGGCGCGGAAGTGGCTATCGCCATAACTGCAGTCCGCCAGAACGCGGAGTCATACAGAAAATAAAGGACTGCCACAGCTACCATGTCCATTCCCGGAACGGCGTACCACAATCTGGACATGGGGCCTAAGCCCATGAAGCGTCGCAGTCCGTCGAGGGCCAGGACCATGCCCAGACAAAAAGCAACGTTTCCTACAAAGACCGAAAGGGCATCCGGTATGAATCCCCGGAGGGCGAGGGCTAGATATCCCAGGGTCAGAAATCCTCCCCCGGCGGTCCAGTGGCCAAAGCCCGGGTAGGTCTTACGAGTGGCCCGGAAGAAAACCAAGCTGATGAAGACAAAACCGGACATTACCGCTGCAACGATCAGGATCAATCTCATCATAGACCTCCTCTAGTGACCCGGACGAATTCAACTAACCGCGATCACTAAAAGGGCTGTTGAAACATGACATCGAGACAATCATTGATAGCAAGCCTTGATACTCATAAATACCGGTCACAGGAGCCAAGCGGGTAAGCTTGCCAATTGGCTTGCTAACCGTGGATAAACAATCAGTCGGATCGCCTCAAGCACGGCTCGTGCATCCAGGTTTTGAAAAAAATAGCTCCAATGATGCCGTTTGCATTTCCAATGCCACTGCACCTAGTTCGGTCCAAAATAAGCATTAAAAACGCCGACATTAACGGATTAATCACCATCTGGATTTATGTGGAGGAATCAGCAAGCAACAATGCGAGCGAGTCGATATGACTCGCCGATAGACCCTAACTTTTTTGAATAATACAGATAAATCAGGTAGTATCTGTGAGTTAGCAACGAGCCCAAGAGGCTCATCACCTGACGACCAAGAGCCGGCCCAGCATGTAGATCAGTATTGGGTAAGCTTTGGGCCGAACAGGGAGGTGCTCTCGAGGCAGGACAAGACCCTATACTTGACGCCCCTTCTGTCCGCATCAAACTCAAAAGGTGGGAACAGGTTGGGAACAATCGGCTACGTGCTTCCCTGTGGTTCGTCCGTAAATTCGGTCATTGGAGTAAAATGCTTGTTTACAAAGACATGACGACGACGACCAAATGGTCGCCGCAATCGACATGATGAAGTTTGAAATAGGGAGACAAAGATATGGTTGAAGAAGTGAGGCTTGCCGGTGCGAGACTTGAGCCCTCTAATTCCTTTGCCTACCCTCACGCAGCTGCAGAGAATAGGCAAGCGCAAGCAATATGGAATTCAGCTTGGTCTGAGCTGTGTCCCCTCGGGAGGTCAACACGATAGGCGCGGTGCCAGGACCTGCCGTGATTATGCCCCCATTCTCAACAATGAGCCCCAGGCTTCCCACAGTTTTGGAGAGCATCTTGTACAACACGTTTGCAGTGTTGATTTCGGTAGCAACCAGACAGTCCGCATCGCCCTGAATTTGGCCATGATAATCTTTTTCTGCTGCGGCCTCAGGGACCGTGGCAAGATCGAAAGATAGAGGACCTTCCACAACAAGCGGACCGTATTGATCCTGAAGTTCTTGAGAGCGCTCCTCCGTCTCAGCCGCGAGAAGAGTCGTGGGGATCGCAGAGGTCTCTTTTTCTACGGCGGTGATGATCGCAACCTTCAGGGGTCGTCGCGTGTCAACCACCTTCCTGATGACGTCAACCTGGTTTTCCAGGACCCTTAACAGGGCGTCCGCGTTTTTGAAACTCGGGTTGATTGCTGCATCCGAGAGAGCAAAGAACCGGCCGTTGGGAAGAACGAACAAAGCAGTGTGCGATGCCACTTTCTTTGAGTCTACTCTTCCTGGGGTCCCCGTTTCAGATCCCGCGCTATAGATGGAAAGCGCTTGACGAAGGATGGCCGCAGTATCCAGGCTTCCTTTCATTACAATAAAATCCGGATGGTCTTCGATGAACCTTCGGAAGACCTCCGCCATAGATTTCTTCTTGCCGGCAGAATCAGTAGCCAGGGGGTCAATAGGGACCAATTCCAACATGGGATCTGATCCCAGCGACAGAGGCACCTTTGTGCGTGCCACGGCAATACCGATTTCTTTCGCATCGCCGATAAGGGCAATCCTGCCGATTAGACCGAGTTCTTTGGCTTCCGAAACAGCCATCAGCGCTTCTTCGTTGTCGGCCCCTACCAAAACGAGACTCGCCGGTCCCAATTTTCCTTCGGATATAGGTTCCGTGACCCTATCCAGCAGTGACCCAAATGAAAAGACAGACTCCTTGGAGGACGCCGATTCCAAGACCTTCAATGCGTGCTTCATGCTGCTGGCTTCGACAGCCATGTCCAGACGGTTATCACTTCCCGCCGGGTTTACGTAGAGCTCGAACAGATGGTTCGCAATCAGGTATTCGTGCTCAAAAGAATACAAGCACATTACCGGAGTGAACGGGATGTCGATTCTGTCGCGGATTTTTCCGAATAGCCGGCGGAAATGCGGATCAATGGCTCTCATGCTGGTCACTACTATGTAGTGGGGACGCTCGGACGATTCGCCCGCACATGCCATCTGCAGCATCATGGCCACATGTCGTGCGTACGCATCCACCACGTGCATCAGGCTCCGTGACAGGGAGGAGGAAACTCGACCGGATTCAGCAATCATCATCAATTCGCAGATCTCGCCCACGCCAGTTCCAATGTCA
>DATJPW010000045.1:0-3788 GCA_035506215.1 Desulfomonilaceae bacterium | reverse complement strand
TGAGAAAACGCACTTGGGTGGGTGCTCCGAAGAGGAGAGCAGGCATAATTGAGGACGGTGAGCCCGGAACAGGAAAGCTTTATAATCATCGTTAGACCTCTAAGAAAATTTGCAAAGTCATCCGGAACGTGTAATGTTGGTCTGTAGCCCATTGTGGGCACGTCGCACCGACGTGTGAGAAGGTCTTAGAAAGCAACGAAGATGAAAGAAGAGGGGCCTCTTCACATTCCAGTGGAAGAACTCGAAAGCGTTTGCCGACGATACCAGGTGCGGGAACTCGCTCTGTTTGGGTCCGTGCTGCGTCCGGACTACTCTCCTGACAGTGATTTGGATCTCTTGGTCAGCTTCCAGCCGACAGCAAGAGTCACCTTTTCAACTCTGGCCAGAATGCAACGAGAACTCGAAGCCCTCTTGGGCCGCAAGGTTGACCTAGTCCCCAAAGATGGTCTGAAGCCGGTCATTCGTGACCATGTTCTGGCCACTGCGAGAATTTTGTATGCGGCGTGAGTACCTCTACTTGCGGGACATACTTGATGCCTGTGACGTGGTTCAGACCTTCTTAGAAGGGATGGATGCCGCGACTTTCCTGACCAGCGAACTCCATAAGGCGGCTACCCTCCAGAAGCTTACTGTAATTGGTGAGGCAGCTGCCCGCCTCTCACAGGAATTTCGCGATACGCACCCTCAGATAGAATGGCGTGATGTCGTGGCGTTCCGTAACATTGCCGTCCACGCATACTTTGCGGTGCAATGGGAAATTGTGTGGGCAACAACCATTGATGACGTGCCGGTGCTTCGGCGGCATGTCTTTGAGATTCTCCAGGCAGAAAACCTCGACCAGTCCGAGCGGTAGGGGAGGCAGCCTGGGCAGGATGCGGTGACCAATTGCAGCCACGCCTTTGAGGGTGGTTGTCATGCCATCCCGGTGGCAACTCGGCGCGGTCGTCGAAGACAGTCAAAAAATGGGCGATTGGTTCCAAATCATTGCTGACAGAGATGCCACTGAGAAGGAAGCTCCCGCGTTGGCGTCATCGATCTGTGATTGGCTAATATCGGAGGAAATTATCGAGGCCAAATTAACCGACTGCCTTATGGGTAACAGACTAGGTTACCCTCCCGGTCCGAATCACAGAAAGGTGGCAGATCCAGGCATTGGGGATGACCACGTAGACGGGATGGAGATCATCATCGGCAGGACCGTTTTTCATTCCATGGGCGCACCAGTTGAAATGGTCTGCACAATATGCGAATATCGCTTTGAATTTTCCGAAGAGGCGGCAGAAACCGTTTCAGAATGGTATGAACGAAGGGGATCCGGGAATTTCTCCTGCCCGGAATGTGGTGTAGAGTGGCCCCTCGCGGAGTGGCAGTTCGAACCACCATGGGGGTTCGGAAATTTGGGTTTCGAATTTTGGAATTGGCCCCCCTTCGAAGCATTCTTCATTGAAGAAATTTCAAGACGTCTCGAGCACAGAGTTGTCTGTGTTGAGGGGAAGCTGTAATGCCGGCGTAGGACGTGGTGATCCCGCGGGATGCGGGGGAACTGCATCGGTCGCGTCATGCCATTCCGGTGTAAATCAGCGGTGGTTCTTCTTCTGCCGCTTGAAACCGACGAGTTCATCGGCTCGGTTTCAGGGGCAAGGGATGTGGAGCCCGGAAATGTTAGGCTCGCGTCTTGACTGCCTGAAAGGCTCGAAGTACCCTGCTCACCGGGAAGCAGAAATGTTCTTTTTTGATCACAGGGAGCACGGAACATGGAATCGAAACTCGATGAAGTTATCACAGCTGCCCTCCAATTGGGGATTGAGGAGCGGGCGCAATTGGCAGGAAGGCTGCTCCTCAGCTTGGATGAGCCATCGGAGTCAGAAGTAGAGAGGCTCTGGCTTGAAGAGGCTGAACGCCGCCTAAAAGAATTTCGAGCCGGCAGAGTGCGTGGCATACCTGCGGATGAGGTTTTCCGCCGGGCTATGGATGACATATCGTGAACTCCGAGTTTTTACCGGAAGCCGAGGAGGAGTTCCGAGAGGCGACCCGGTACTACGAATTAGAGGCCCCTGGAGTTGGCGTCGCTTTCGTCGCGGAAGTGCGAAAGGCGGTCAGGTCGATCATCGAGAACCCATATGCCGCGGTAGCCGTTGGCAGTGGCGTCCGTCGGACTCTGTTGAATCATTTTCCCTACAACATACTCTACGCTGTCGAGCCGGACTTGATTGTAATTGTGGCAGTTGCCCACCAGAAGAGACGGCCAAGATATTGGGAAGCACGGATCAAACAACTTAGGCAACGGAAAGCCTAAACAAGAAGTCCAGCCGCCGACGCTCACCCTCGGCGGCAGATCTTTCTTCTCCTGGACCCCGACGAGTTCATGGGACTTCTTGAGAAAACGCTTGGGCGGGATCACTTAAGAAGAAACGCAGGGACAACCGGCATGGCATGGTACGCAACTGCCCATGCATAACGAGCCTGGTACTAATCCTGACTGAAACCACTGTTTGGCGGATACGGTGATATGGTCATCGTCCATCCGTTTGGCGTTGGAGTGATACTGGAAGGCCGGGGAGCCGGCTACACCGGCCGGGGAAGGCTATCGCTGTAGAAGCAGATGAAGCATCTTACGGTGTTCACAAACATCCATTACGTAGCCGTTCGTGTCGACAACACCTGCAAAAGTTCTTTTCGTAGTTCTTCGGCTGCCGGGACAGTCTGAGCAAAGACCTCTTCGACCTTACCGAAATCGAGCATCCTCACGTCGCGGATCTGCGGCCAGACATAGATGTCCGGTCTGAGCCTCTTCAGTTTGTCCTTGAGCATTGTTGTCTGCATGATGTCGAAGGTCCCGAGCACTGATTCCAGCGCATTGGGAACCTCGGGTTCGCCGAGAAATCTGACTCTGCCGACGTTAACTGCAATGACGAAGTCTGCACGGCCTACAAGCAGGTCATAGGGCAGCATATTTACCACACCGCCATCGACCAGAATTCTGTTCTCCACGGAAACCGGCGAAAAGACGCCGGGGACGGCCATGCTGGCCCGTATGGCCGGAAACAACTCACCCTTTTCAAAGACAACTTCCTCCGCGGACCAATAGTCTGTCGCAACGACGAGGAAAGGAATTTCCAGTTCTTCAAAGCTTTCCACTTTGATTTCGTTGAGCAGGGAGTTCAAGATGCCTTCCGCATTGATTAACCCACTGCCGGAAAAGTCCGGTTTGAAAGCATAAACCCACTTGAGTAACTCTTCGCTCTTCTCTATCACGTCCCGCCACGTGTCATTTTTCAGAATGAGGCGTCTTTCGACAACCTCACGGATCTCTCTTGCAGACATGCCCGATGTGTACAGGGCCCCGATAATGGCCCCTATGCTGGTGCCTGAGATGACGGCAGGACGTATCTGCAGATCGTCGAGTACTTGAAGGATGGGAACATGGGCCAGCCCTCTCACTCCACCGCCACCCAAAGCGATGCCTACCTTCATGGCTGAGACCTCCGTTCACAGATTGATTTCCTCGATTCCCGTCGGCAGAATCGTAGCACACACGCGACGCTTTGAGCCCGAAAAATGTCTCCCATTAGGACCTTCGCGGCCTTCCGGGTACGCCACACGTAATTATTGACGAGAAATGACTTCAGGCGCCAAAGTGGAATGGGAGTCAGATGACACTGGTAGTTATCGCGGGTTTCCCGGTCTGATAGCTCCTAGAGGCAATCCTGGGCAGTAGCCCTTATCCTGCTTGACGACGAGTTCATCGGCCTTCTTAAGAAAAAGCTTGGGCGGGAGCCTCTAAGAAG
>DATJPW010000044.1:0-6452 GCA_035506215.1 Desulfomonilaceae bacterium | reverse complement strand
TGCAGAAATCTCAACAATTTTGCTTGGATAGAAAGGCTGATATCACCAACTTCATCCAAAAAAAGCGTACCGGTATGGGCCGCCTCGACCAATCCTTGTTTATTGGCCACAGCGCCAGTAAACGATCCCTTAAGATGACCGAACATTTCAGATTCCAGAAGAGTCTCCGGAATTGCCGTACAGTTGACTGTTACAAATGGTCTGTCCGCTCTTGAGGAGCGCTTGTGAATAGCCCTGGCTACCAGTTCTTTGCCCGTGCCGGATTCGCCAATAACGAGCACATTTGCTTTAGACGAGGCGATCCGAGAAATGAGATTAAATACCTCCACCATCTGGGGCGACTTTCCTATGATCTCACCAAATCGATGCTGCTCATCAATACTCCGCCTCAATTCGACATTTTCCCTGCGCAGCCGTCTAGCCTCCAGCGCGTTGCGGATGATGATACGCAAATCTTCTATTTGAAAGGGTTTGGACAAATAGTCGTATGCCCCCTCTCTGACTGCTCGGATGGCGTCATCGGCAGATGCATAAGCAGTAATGGCTATGATGGGAATCGATGGGTCCAGGGCGTGTATTTCTCTGATCAGGTCCAGCCCGCTCATTCCGGGCATTTTCACGTCGGTGAGAATAAGGTCCGGTTCAAGCTCCCGGTAAACCTTGAAACCCTCCTCACCTGAGGAAGCAGTAACAACCTCGTAGCCGTCTTGGGCCAAAAAAATCTCCAGGAATTCCCTCATGCTCGGTTCGTCATCAACTACGAGGAGCCGATCAGCCATTGTCATTTTCTCCCTTCGGGGCCTGACGTTCCGAACGTGCAAGAGGAAGTCGCATAGTGAACGTGGAACCTGAACCGGAAACGCTGTCGGCTTCTATCGATCCTTTGTGGGATTGAACAACGTTTAAGACCAATGAAAGCCCTAGTCCCGTGCCCTTCTCTTTCGTTGTGGTGAAGGGCTCGAAAATCCTGTCTTTGATTTCGGCAGGTATTCCACAGCCCGTGTCTTGCACTTTGATGATTGCCTGACCCGCTCTCTGTTCAGTCTCCAGAACCACCCTGATAACGCCGCCATCTTGGGTGGCATCCAATGCATTAGTGAACAGATTCCAGAGCGCCTGTTTGAGCCGGGCCGGTTCGCCCTCGACTTCCACCCCTTTGTTGATAATCGTCTCTAGCACGATCTCGCGGCCGACCCTCGGCTCGCTGGCAAACAGTTCCACCGTTTCCTCAAGCAAGTCGGTCAACATTACCCGCACTCTGTTCGGCTGCTGATTAGAAACCGTGGCAAGAAAGTCCCCAAGAAGCGAGTTAAGTCGATCAGCCTCACGTATGACAATGCTGAGAAGTCGCTTCTCTTGATCTGTCGATGGCGAGGACTGGGTGAGCAACTCAGTTGCCGCCCTGAGCGCGGCCAGAGGATTCCTGACCTCATGAGCCATCCCGGCAGCGATTCTCACAAAGGCCGCTTGTTTTTCGCTGACCTTGACACGCTCCTCCATCTTTCTGATCAGGGTCACATCATGAAAGACCACCAATTTTCCCCTGGACTGCCCGTCACTTCCCTTGAGCTCCGTCACGGTAAACTCTAGATGACTCTTTTCGCCGTGGATTTCTTTCACAGTCAGGTACGTATTCCGGTCGGCAGATCGCGTGGTCAACCCGGCTTCAACGGTGGGAAAACTGGAATCGAGGGGAATACCAACCAATTCCGGCAGAGATGTTCCCAACAAGACAGCTCCGGCCGCGTTTACAAAGGTCACCCTGTCGGTCTCGTCGGTGGTTATAATGCCGCTGGGAATAGAGCGTACTATGCTCGTGTACAAATCCGACAATCTTTCATAATCGCTCTCCCTCAAGTTCAACACGAACTTGGTTTTCTGAAGCTGCTCAGCAACGCTTCCTGCCAGGATCGCCAAGACATAAAAGACTGTGAAATGAACAAGCAATACCCATAGTACGTAACCCGGTGTCTGCATGCTCCAGGGACTCACCCACGGCCACTTGCTTGCAGGTATCAGTCCGTAGAATTCAAAGGTTACGAGGAGCCCAAACAACAGCGCCGCGGCAGAAGCAATAGCCAGCGCTCCACGCCTGAAGTGCAGAAAGCCTGAAGCGATGATCGGAAAAATGTAGAGCAATGTGAAAACACTTGAAGCCCCGCCGGTAAAGTGGACCAGGACCGTGAAGTAGACCACGTCCACCAGGACTTGCAGAAATGAGAACGTGCGGAGTTCAGGAAGGAACGGGAGGGAAACCGCATAAATAATACTGAGCAAGAAAGTCGTTACGATGAGGATGTAAAGAGGAATAGCCGAATCGACGAAAACGGCATGACTTTCGCGAAACTGAAAAAATATGGTGACCACAAGCAAAATGGTGGTCACCGCGATTCTGAGCAGGATTAACCATTCGACGCGGCGACGGAACTCAGGTCTGTCGGAAGGGCCTTCACGTGGCACGAAATTGATTATGTGCGCAAGCCAATCCAAAGAGACCCCTCCTCCGTCCCATTTCGATCAGCCGAATGGCAAAAATATTCTTTCCTGAATCGTGGCTTGGAGGTTCCTTGTCGTCCCAAGAGACGATCATTCCCGGTCCAAGATCCACAAGGTCACAAGTCTCTTTCAATTCCAGCGGACTGGTTTCCCTCTCTCGTCCCTCACGATCGATTTAACCAGAGTCACTTTGCGAGGACATTTGTATTTGGAAAGGTATTCCCTGCAGAACCGCACGATGTCTCTCTCTGCAGGTTGAGCGTCCCTTTCCGGAACCACCAGGGCCTCGATCACCTCCCCACGCATGAGATCCGGAACTCCGACCAGCGCAACGTCAGCGACCATTGGATGGCGAATCAAGATTTCTTCGACTTCTTGGGAATAAACATTAAAGCCTGCGGTTATAATCAGGTTTTTTTTCAGCCCGGTCAATGTCAGGTAACCTTGATCATCAAGGTAGCCAAGATCGCCGGTGTATAGCCATCCATTCCGTATGACCGTGGTGGTTTCCGTGGGTCTGCCCAGGTAACCCAGCATGACATTGGGACCCTTTATAACCGCTTCACCTTCGGTTCCTGGCGGAACAGGGCGTCCTTGGTCATCATGAACTTCTATGGTAACGTCGGGAATCGGCCTGCCCACGGTGGGGGGTTTGTTTGGAATATTTATATTATTCCAACTAACTACGGGCGACGCCTCCGTGAGGCCATATCCCTGGTACACGTCTATTTTGTAACGGGCGCAAAATTTCTCGTAAATCTCCATGGAAAGAGGCGCTCCGCCGCTTATGGCTATTTCCAAAGAGGAAAGATCGAGGTCCTTGCACGAGGGATGATAAAGCAAACCGTACAATACCATCGGGACCACCCCTGCGAAACTGATCCGGGCCTTCTGCAACCAAGGGATGAGCCGTGGAAAATCTACCCGCTCGACTAGATAAATTGTGCCACCGGCCTTCAACGTATTAAGCAAATTCACTGCCGCTCCGAATGCATGGAACATAGGTATCAAGGCCAGGCCGTGAGTCTCCGGGCCCCTCCGGCAAACATCGCAGAGCAAATTCGCTTGCGTATCCAAGCTGTGGTGGCTCAACGTTGCCCCCAGCGCCCTGCCCAAGAGACCTGCGGTAAAAATTACAACCGCAGGATCATCAGGTTTGAGATCTACTGCGGTAAAACTGTCGGAGTTGTCATTTAACGCGTCCGCAAAAGAGACTGCGCCATCCGCTGAATCGGAACTGATAATTACCTTTAGATAAGGTGTACGATCTCGTAATCCCTCGATTTTCGCTATTTGATCGCCTGTGCAAATCACGGCGACAGGTTTTATGTCGGCGAAATAGTGGCTCAATTCGTACGGTGTGCACACCGGGTTCAGGGTTACAGCGATGGCGCCGATCCTCACTGTGGCTAAGTAGCTGATTATGAACTCGGGTCGGTTCGGCATTAGTATCGTCACCCGGTCGCCCTTGTTCACGCCGAACTTGATTAGGGCGTTGGCCAGCCTGTTGACGGAACGCAGCAAGTCTGCATAAGAAACAGCCTGCTCCCCGAAAACAAGAGCAGGATGATCAGGCATGTCCCCCGCAATGCGATCAACCATCTCGCTAAGATTCATAAGAACTCCCGCGCCGAGTTTTTGCAGCGCGCAGATTACCACGCGTGCGGCCCAAATTTCAACTTATACAGCCATTAATGAGGAAAGGAAATGGAACCGAACGAGACGTCACTCTATCCACCGGTACCGACTTTCCGGACCGGTCTTGGAGCCACTGGCTGTTCGGTGACGGCAAACCATTGTGGAAGGATGATTCTATTCGTTACCGGGCGAGGGATAAACTCCATCCCACGCACCGAAATGGGCAGCGGCCTAGGCACCCAAATTTCTTTGGTTGCCGCTCTGCGAGACGGTCGAGGGTAACAGTCGACGCATTCCCCCGCGCCGATCGCACAGCCTATGGGAACTTCTGAAATAACCGCGGGAAGCCCTCTCTTGACTGGAAATGGCACGGGAAACGTCTGAACTACAGGTCTCGGAATAGGAACCGGCTTTGTCGCAACACAAGGGACCATTCTTTGATAGTACGTGATGTGGGACCCTGGGTGAGGCTTGATAAAAAAAGTGTACTGCCCGGACATACCAAGGATGTCTTCCCCCATAGCCATAATTGAACAGGGCAATAACACTAAAGAAAACACTAGGAAGAAAAACAAACGCAAATTGTGCAGCATTGTATACCTCCAATAGTCTATTAAATTATAGCAGGTTAGATGAAATTAATCAATAAGTTTATATATATGAAAAGTCCCTGAATCTAATACTTATTGCAAACGATAAAAAGGCTGTGATACCCTAATTATGTTTCAGGGCCCGTGGCCCTCTCTATGGGAGGCTACGGCAACCGAACGGATTGTTATGCTGAGGACCTTTGAGACGATTTCATGCTTCTTGGCAAGTACTACTCGTAAAGCCTGATCCCAGTCGGCAGGTGCGATGATGGGTTTTCTTAGGATCGCCTTTGGTTTCGTACTGATTTCAGTGATGGCGGTAGCCCCGTGGGGAACAGCGTGGGGACAACAGGTGTGGACCAAGTGTCATATAACATGCCGCTGTCTGCAAGATAATACGGTTGGAAATTTTTCTTTTGTCGTTCCGGTTGACCGGTCACCCGATATCGGATTTGAAGCCGATCAGATGTGCCAGATTTATGGCCAGAGGGTCTGTTCGGATGGGTGCAACGGTTTGAAATTTGCCTACACTTACCAGGTCACCAGCCCCTGACATCGTGCCAAGTGGTTGTTGTTGGATTAAGATTGTTTGCTTTAATGCCCAGTTGATCAAGGGTGAACAGCTCATCTGGCTGCGAAACACCGTCTCCATCCGAATCCTTCCAAACCCTTAGTTGCGAAAATGCCACATCCTGTGCGTCAATCTTTCCATCGTGATTGCTGTCCAAGTCAGCCAACGCCTGGAAACCGTTCGCTGCTCGTCTCCCATTGCTCAAGATAGTCTGATCGCTGAATAGTTCCCTCCCGTCATCGATGATGCCATTGCCGTTTCTGTCCATTACCAGCAGTCCGTCACCAGAATCAACCCATCCTGTTGCCTCGGCAAAGGCATCTCCGTTGTGGTCAAAGTACACGCCAGCATCAACACTGATTGTTTGTATGCCGTCACCGTCAAGATCTAGAACCAGAGGGTCCTTGCGCGGGGGCCGATATACGTCTTCTTTGACTCCGCGTAATACATGTAGCCAGGGGGTGCACAGGGCCAAATTGGCTCATCCATATGCAGATTCATCGCCGCCAAAAATTCATCACTGACCAAAGGCGCTGGAGTGAACCAGGCTTGTGGCCGTTGCCCAGTTTCCCTTTCTACTTTGTCCAAGAACTTGGTTAGTGCCTCTTGTCGCTGTGTGCGAATCCTCTTGATTTCCCTCTCCCAATCTGCGATGCCCTTCGGGTCGCTCATCAGGAACGGGAACAAGCGCCTCAGATCGCAGATGTGCCAAAAGGCGAGTGATTGCTCCGGATGTCTTGGCACGTGTTGGAGAGGTTCGTCAAAAATTCTCCAAGGCCGAGTCGGCCCAGGGAAGAATCCAGGTGGAGAAGGTATCAAAGTGCCGTTCCCGCCCATCAGCGTTCGTTCCTCCTTGCTTTGTTCACTTGACTCGCCATCTTAACAAATCATGTTTTGAAGAGACCAATCTCTGCCTGCCGGTCTGCAAACGAGCGTCCCTGGTGAGAATCCTCAGCCGCTGGTCCCCGCCTGTAGGAAACATCCAATTAGGGATGATTCACTGCTGAACCGCCGACGTGAAGACGGTCTTATGGACGAATTGCATGATGCCGTTCTATTCCTTTCCGCCACGCCCCCTAATGAGTTCCAGGATTTCCTTGTGGTTTCTTTCCCTTGCTATCTTCAGGGCTGTCGTGCCGTCCTGGAGCCTTGTGTTA
>DATJPW010000043.1:0-25761 GCA_035506215.1 Desulfomonilaceae bacterium | reverse complement strand
TTGTCTATTCCTACGGACAAGGCACACCCGGAATAGAGCTAATCATAAACATTCAAGAGATCACATGCGGCATTGATACGGCGGTCCCTCTTGGGTTAATCATATCGGAATTGGTTTCAAATTCTCTAAAGCACGGCTTCTCTGACCGACGGGCCGGCTCCATCGCAATATCACTTGATTATATCGACAACGATGCACTGGAACTGGTCGTCAGCGACAACGGAGTGGGTATGCCGACGGACCTGGAGGCGGTGGGCTCTGAAACCCTCGGCTTGTCTCTGGTAAAGAGCTTGGCAGATCAACTTCACGCTGAAATGAGACTCGACCGTGCTAAGGGAACGCGTTATACCCTGAGATTCAAAGAAGTGGAGAAAAGAAGGAGGTGAAAGGATGCCCGCTCCGCGCATCCTCATAGTCGAAGATGAAAGGTTGGTGGTGAACGCCCTAGTCAGAAATCTCGAAGGACTGGGGTACAAGGTTGTCTCATCCGTCTCCACGGGCGAAGATGCCATAGCAAGAGTCAAAGAAACCCTCCCTGATCTGGTGCTGATGGACATACGGCTTGAGGGTGAGATGGATGGGATAGAGGCCGCCGGCCAGATAAGCTCCCAGTTCGACATTCCAATTGTGTTTGTGACCGCTTATGCCGACCAGAAGATACTGGCGAAAGCCAAAATAACCGAGCCGTACGGCTATTTAGTTAAGCCCCTGTCAAAAAGGGAACTGCACGCCGCAATAGAAATCGCTATTTACAAGCACGAAATGGCGCGCAGACTGAAGGTGAGCGAAGAAAAGTTCAGAGGGTTGGCAGAGTTACTCCCGCAGATTATTTATGAGATCGACCTAAACGGCAAATTTACGTTTGCCAATCTTAGCGGACTGAAGTCAGTCGGTTACACTATCCAAGATCTGAACCGCGGTGTCCATGTGACCGAATTGATCCTTCCGGAAGATCGGGATCGCATGATTCGAGATATGACCACCGTCTTAAAAGGCGAGACAATTGGCGCCGAGTTCACCGTAATGCGAAAAGACGGCACTACTTTTCCCGTAGTCACACATGCGGCTCCAATTACACGCGACGGCAAAATCGTGGGTCTCCGTGGAGTTTGCGTTGACATAACCGAACTCAAGGCTCTCCAGGACGATCTCCAGAAAGCCAAGGACCAACTCGAAATCAGGGTCGCAGAGAGAACCGCGGAACTCGCAGTCTCGAATGAAGAGCTGCGTACGGAGGTTGCGGAACGACTCCGGGTAGAAGAGGAGTTGCGGCGAAGCGAAGAACTATTTCGGACCATCGTCGAGACCGCCACAGACTGCATTTTCATTAAAGACCATGATTTAAGGTACACTTTTGTCAACCCTGCAATGACGAATCTTATGGATCTCCGCGAATCGGGTGTGGCGGGTCTGACCGATACGGAGTTATTCGGCAAAGAAGAGGCTCGTCGCCTCAGGGACGTGGAGAAGCGCGTGCTCGAAGGCGAACGAATCGAGCACGAGCATACTCGTCAGATTAAAGGGAATTCGATAACCTTCCTGGAAACCAGGGTCCCTTTGCGTGATTCCGCAGGAGCTGTTGCAGGACTCTGCGGGATTGCCCGTAACATCACCGAACGCAAACGTCTCACTTCGTTTTCTCGACCTGTCCATTACGAATTTCGCTCGCGAGCCATGCGCGCTGCTCTAGATGCAGCGCATCTAGCGTCACAGACTGACAGCGTGATCCTACTCACCGGCGAAAGTGGAAGCGGCAAAGATCACTTGGCCAAGTATATTCACAATCACTCGAACCGCGCGGCCGGCCCGTACTATGCGATCAATTGCGCCGCCGTTCCGTCGGAACTGGCGGATTCAGAACTTTTCGGGCACGAAGCAGGCGCTTTCACCGGAGCGACCGGACGTAAGCGCGGACTCCTGGAACTGGCCGAAGGCGGAACACTACTTCTCAACGAGATAGGAGATCTTCCTATTCACTTGCAAGCAAAGCTGCTCACATTCCTCGATACAAGATCTTTTACGAGGGTTGGCGGAGAGAAAACGGTCACAGTCGTGGCCAGATTGATAGCCGCCACGAACAAAGACATAGAGAAAGAGGTTAAAGAGGGCCGGTTCCGCGCAGACCTGTTCTATCGTCTCAATGTACTCTCGATAAAGGTACCCCCTCTACGTGAGAGAGTAGAAGACCTTCCGGTTTTAGTTGAACAACTCATGCATGAGATTTCCGCCGAGATCCAGTTGCATTCGGTCCCCGAGATCGATCCGGAAAGCCTCCGCAGGATTACCCGATACAGTTGGCCGGGGAACATACGAGAGCTTCGGAACGTCCTTGAACGAGCATTGATTCTGGGTGGTGGAGGCCCATTGAGCCTGTCCTTTCTGGAGATGGACATGCCCGGCCAACCTGAAAGGTCTTTTGGAACTGAACGTCCGCGTCACGCGTCATATAACGACGCTGTGGCCGATTTCAAGCGTGCCTTGATTGAAGACGCCATTGCTAGCGCGGGCGGGAAGCGGCAGGAGGCGGCGCGTTTGTTGGGAATGACACGTCACAGTTTGAAGCGCCAAATGAAAACATTGGGGTTCTTCTGAGCCTTGAAGACTCATTGTACTCAATACGAGTCTGTTTGGCTCTGTCCTAACATATTGTTATCTTGTCATTTATTGATTTTGTTCTGAAATGATGGCCCGCTAGTGCGTCACTTTTGCCCCCCTGCAAATCCTTTCTCAACTCTTCCAATACCTGTAAGCAGTTATAATTAAATGTCATTTTAGCCAATATTGTCAATTCAAACGCGAATGGCACTGACGATGCATAACCTTTCTGCGGCGTAGTGCTCAAGCAGATCCTGGCTTCGCGCTCCCCTCTGATGCTCGAAGGGACTGCCCCCTGTTGTCGCGAAGGTCAGACACTGTGGGAAAGCGCTGCGCCACTGTTTGAACAATGACTAGAACCGGTTGCAAAACCTCGAGAACAAGCGAAACGCTTGTCGATCCTGTAGAGACGGTTCGCGAACCACCCGAAATGAGGGCGCTTCTCGAAGCGCCTCTACATAAAGAGGTTTTGCAACCGGTTCTAAGATCAAACCACATCGGCCCTGGCGGTAAACAGAGGGCGGCCATGAGACGCAAAAATTGCTCAAAATCGGAATCAATCGAGTCACCAGTGCAGACCCACAACAGCAAAGCGGGGATCCCATCTCCTGAGAGGCCGTGCTCGAGCGAGGACGTTACGCGTACGTTGGGAATACAACAATACCGCTCAATTCTCGATTTTTTGTCCGAAGCCGTTATCATTGTCAATCGGGAGGGAAACGTATCGTCCGCCAATAAAGCCGCAGCGGACCTTATGGGGGCTGAAGGAGCGCGAGGACTCATAGCAAAAGACATTATGGAGTTCGTACACCCGGATGATCGTGAGGCGGTGAAACAAGTGTGTACGAAAATCCTTCAAAAAGGAGGCGTCTCGAACTTAACGGACCGGAAGCTGATCCGTTCGGACGGCGGGGCGATAGACGTGGATATTAAAACCGGTCCTCTGATCTGCGATAAAGAACGTTGCATTCAGATGGTGGTGTGTGACATCACGAGTCGAAAACTAATTTTTAAGACCCTTGAGAAGGGTGAACAAAGATATCGTTCACTCTTCAATGATTCGCGCGACCCGATTTGTGTCTTTACGTGTGACGGTGACTTCGTTCTGGCGAATTCATCCTTCTTGACTCTTTTTGACTATGACAGGTCCGAGATACTGAAGATGAGGGACATAGAGCTGTACGTAGATCCGGTCCAACGATATTGGTTCAAGCAAGATCTGGAAAAATACGGTCACGTCGAAAATTATGAAGCCAAACTACGAACGAAGGACGGATCAAGGTTGGATTGCTTATTGAATAGCAGTTTATGGCTATCTGAAGACAAAAGCCCTCTCGGATATCAATGCATCATCTCCGACGTGACGGAAATCAGGCGTGCCAGGGATGAAATACGCCGGCTCGACGAGTTGCTTCGCAGTGCCTTGGAATCACTTGCCCACCCATCCCGGGATTGATATAATCAGTCATTATCAACGTACCCTCGAGTTTTAAAACAGGAAAAACTTGTTTTAAGGGACAAAGATTATCCTTAACAGACCGATATTGCCAATGAGGGGGTGTGGCGATGAAAAGGTTTGTTCTGCTGCTGCTCGTGCTACCGGTTTTTGCGGGTATTCCAACTGGCGCTCGAAATGCGGATGCCGCGACCACGTATGTCGCGATCATCTGGGAAGGCAAGTCAGAGATGACGAATCGGACCGCAATGGGGTTCCTCGCGAAGGTAAGAACTCTGGCTCCTGATCTGGAAGTCAAGCAGTACCGGCAACTCAAGAACATGCAGGAAGCTGAGCAGGCATTCCGGGAAAGTGAAAACACCATGAATGGTATTGTTTTTCTTCGATCATCCGGCGCCCAGTTTCTTGCGACCGTCGATCCTAAAGTACCCTGCTTTGTGGGAGGTTGCAACAACCCCGCAGAGCTGGGCGTCATCAAGAATTTGAATGCGCCGGAAGGAAAGATTACGGGGGTCACATACTTCATTCCGTATGAAAAACGTTTTGACATAATCAAGAGTCTTTTCCCGTCCGTCAGGGCTGTGGCGATCCTCGTGGAACAGGGACATCCAAGCGGCCTCATAGAGGCGCAAGGGACGCGTGAGCAGTGTAAACGACTCGGCATTAACTACGAGGAGGTCGTGGCAACGAACCTAAATACTCTGCTTGAAGGAACAAAGAGGGTAGCTCCTAAGGTGGACCTCATTATTATAAGCAATACCCGCTTGGCTATGGATAACGTCACCAATCTGTTACCGATTCTCCACCCAACGAAGACGCCTATGTTTTCGTTTGCCGATGCGCCGGTCAGATCGGGCGCGGTCGCGGGAGTTGCTGCCGACGACATTAAACTAGGCGGCTTTCTAGCTGAATCGGTTGTGGATGTTCTTATAAAGGGCAGACCGATTTCGCAGGTCCCGGTCAAAATGGACCCGGACCCCAAGATTAGTATCAACGAGCCGATGATGAAAAGCCTCGGCCTAAATTTTCCCGACGCGATTATGAAAAAGGCTGAACTTATACAGTAGCCCAGCGGGCCGCACGGCATTACGCCAAATTTGCTCTCAAGAACGAACTCTTACAAGTCTGGCGCGGCAAAGCATAAGCTTCCGCACGATCACAATTGCACACCCAGCCGATCCCAGACGGATTCGCCCTCCTTGATCTCCACAGCCTTCAGGTGCGGATAAGTGGTAAATAGGAAATAGAACAGCGGTAGCACGCCGAAAATGATAATGATGAGGTCCGGAACGATTCTTATGGTGCCGAGGGTAAGCACAACGCCGCTGCCAAAGAACGATGCGTCCCGTGCTACCCACAATCCTTGAGTGAAGCTCGTCCAAGTCTGGAGCACTCCCACGGGAAACAATGTGCACAGCGTCAAAAGCGCAAGTCCAAGGTTGAGGCCGACGAAGGACAGACCGAGCAGTCGATCATTCCAATGGGCCTTGTCTACAAGGCCTCTCCATGAAAAGGTCAGCAGCGCTATGGACAACATGCCGTATACCCCGAAAAGCGCACCGTGTGCGTGGTTCATGGTGAGATACGTGCCGTGTTCATAATAATTCACAATCGGCAGATTGATGAGGAACCCGAAAACTCCAGCCCCGAGAAAGTTCCAGAAAGAAGACGCGACGAGAAAGTATAGGGGCCACTTGTAAGGAAATTCCTTTCCCTCCTTCCTGATGGATTTGTACTCCAACAAACCTCGCACCACCAGACCAAACAGTGGGACCGGCTCCATGGACGAAAAGACCGAGCCGATAGCCAGCCAGAAGGACGGTTGTCCAAACCAGAAATAATGGTGAGCGGTCCCCAGGATGCCGCTGAGAAACGTAAGCGCCGCGGTAAAGTAAGCCACCGCCAGGGCTGCTCGCGCCGTGGCCAATCCCATGACCACCATGAGCAGAGCAATCACGGCTATTCCGAAGAACTCGAAAATGCTCTCAACCCATATGTGCACGACGAACCAGCGCCAGTAATCGGCTAGAGTGAAGTGCGTTCCCTTGCCGTAAAGAAGCCCGAAACTAAAGAAAGCAACCACCAGGACTGCACTCATCACGTAAAAGATTATTAGCGCGTTGAATTCGTCTTTGTGACCGAGGCTCAAATGGTGACTGATAGGCCGATAAACTATAATTAGCCACGCGATCAGGCCTACAAACAGCAGGATCTGCCAGGCGCGGCCCAGCTCCAGGTATTCCCATCCCTGGTGACCCAACCAGAACCACGACCAGTTTCCCAGAAACCCCTTGATGCCCGCGACTTCGCCCAGCAGGCTTCCGAGCGCAACTATGAGCACAGCTATAAAGAGCAGCTTCACCAGGGTTCCCTGACCCTTTGGTTCCACCCCTCCGATGATCGGGGCAATGTAAATGGCCGAAGCGATCCACGAGGTCATGATCCAGAATACGGCAAGTTGCAGGTGCCAGGTCTTCGCCCAGCTATATGGGATAAGATCAGCAACGAACTGAAGGTAAAAACTTGCCGGGTGGATAGTGTAATGTGCCAGTAACCCCCCGAAACTAGTCTGAAGCAGGAACAGAAGAGTGACTACAAGAAAGAACTTGGCCGCCTGGAACTGACTGGGCGTGAGAGGCATTTCCACGAGCTTTTCCGTCAAAGCCATACCTCGCGCAGGGCCGTACCAGAGACCGTAATAGTGCACGAAAAAGATGAAAATCCCCGCCACTATGAGAAATGATAGGAGTCCCCCCACCGTCCATATGTAGGTGGAACGCGTGGGAACATTTCCTACGCTACGGTCCGCGGGCCAATTATTTGTGTACGAATAGGTCTTTGCAGGACGATCCGTTGAGGCACACCACGCGGTCCAAAAGAAGAATCGAGCAAGCTGCAATCGTTGCTCAGAAGTCGGGATAGTGTTCGGGAGAAAACCATAACCGGCCTCCCCGTTCTTGAAAACGGCCTCCCAAAACTGCTCAATCTTCATCGCTGCTTCAGCCTGTGCTGTAGTCAAAGCCAATGTGTCTGTGGAGGCATCATACCGATTGGTCCTTATTTCCTCCACCGCCTTCACGTCGACGATGTTCTGGTCGAGTTTACTAATGGCGCTGTAGTGTTTTCCGAATTCCTTTCGGGCCAGCGAATCTCGTACAACGTCGCTCATGATGTGCAACGTCACCGCGGAGAATTCCGGGCCTCTTTGGGAACCGTGGCCCCAGACACTTCCGTGATCCATCAAACCGTAACGTTGGAACACATCTTGGCCAGCCAGAATATCGGCCCTGCTAAACAGGATCTTGCCGTCGGCGCCCACAACTTTACCCGGATAGGGCGCTAGTTGGTCCTTTGTGGTAAGTCCTCCGTAAATAAGGATGACCAGAGAGATCACAAAACTGATAATGGCGGCCCACTTCAGTTTTTTGATGGACATCGCTCCCCCCTACGAGTTACTTAGCCGGTTTCAAGGAAACGCCCACATAATCCATGCGCCATCTGCGAGTCGCGATACACACCATCGTAGGTGCAGCGACTCGGCGAGCTTCCGGAAGCTAACTTTACCGTCTTCAATCTTGCAGCACGATCATGTGTCAGGCAACAAGTTTTTCTTTCCTAAGGATTTCACCTCGCACGCTGACAATTGCCAGTTCTACGGGGATGTCCTTGCCGGCCATAACCATGCCTCGCCTCACTATTAACGGCAGGCTCTGGCAGCAGGGAACTTCCATTACAACCACCGTGACACTCCTGATCGAACCTTGGGTAAAGATCTGGGCGAATTTCTCGACATAGGCCTGGACATCATCGAACTTTGGGCACCCAACCATGATAACTCTCCCTTCAAGAAAATCCCGATGAAAGGAGCGATATGCCACGGGAGTGCAGTCCGCCGCCACCAGCAGGTCCGCGTTCTTGAGAAACGGCGCAGTGGGCGGAACAAGTCTTATCTGGACAGGCCAATGGGATAGCTCGGACGCTTCGGTTTCATGAGTTGCCGGTTCGTTGGGAAGACGGCGAGGAGCGGGCCGGGCAAAAGTCTGCATGGAAGCTGACGGACAACCGCAGGCCATGGGCTGTTCCGCTGGACTCTCGCTCTCTTTCAAAGCTTTCAGATGGTGTTCCACTGCCTCTTCGTCAAAGTCCTCTGCTTCTCGTTCGCTTATCTTAAGTGCGCCGGTAGGGCATTCGCCAAGACACGCGCCTAGCCCGTCGCAGAATTTGTCTGCGATAATCTTCGCCTTCCCGTCCACAATCTCCAGCGCTCCTTCAGCGCATTGGATGATGCATTGACCGCAACCAGTACAGAGGTCTTCGTTAATTTCTATGATCTTACGATTTACCTTCACGGGACTTCTCCTTTTGCATTCCACTAAGCGACCGCTTGGGCACGCGGGTTGTCAATTAGTATGCTTTGAGCGAGTTCCTTACCGCTCGTTGTAAGAAACTCGGTTTCGATAAGTGCAGCCAGTCGCTGTGGCTCGATGTCTGATTTCTTCTTCTTCTCTTCAAGATTAGTCAGTAAGTCCGCGTCGTAAACGACCTTGAAGTTCGCGGTCTCCTCAGGACGCGGGTGATGATGATGAGCGATGATGTCACAGACCTCATCAATGAGCGGCCCCGCTGCATCGAGTCTTGTCAGGATTTCACGAGCCACATTCGGCCCTTCCATCTCCTGATAAATAGCGTCAGTGCTTGCATGCTTGTTCTCGGCTTCTTTAGCCCCTATATCGTGAAGATAGGCAGCGGTAAGCACCACCGCCGGGTCGCCTTTTTCCTTCTCCATGAGCTTCTCCGCATAACGCGCCACCTTGGCCGCGTGCCCGATTCGCTTGAAGTCTTGTTGGAAGTAGAGCTTCATTTCGACGGCTACCCGGTCTTTGAACAGGTCCTGCTTTTGTTTGATAAGTTCAGGGGGAAGCTCTCCGAAACAATGTTCCGCGAATTTGCAATGTGCAGCGCAACCGAAATCCATCTTCGGGTTGAGCACTTGATGGCCGCATTTCCTACAACGTCGTTTCGTCTCATCCTTGAAGAATTCGACAGAATTTCCACATTTCGGACACTCGGCGTCGAATATCGCGTCGAATTTCCAGAATCTTGGGTCCTGGCCCGGGCATTTCATCGTCCTATCTCTCTACTGTCGGTCGCTTGGCTGACAGCGGCCGGGGAGGAGGGGGCAGTCGAGGACCGCCCCGTTGAATCATCCCAGAATCGCCTTAAGATCTTCGTCAGGCGTAGTAATGGGTTTGATATCGAAATTCTTCACAAGCACGTCCAGAACATTCGGCGTCAAGAATGCGGGTAGGCTCGGCCCCAAGCGAATACCCTTAATTCCAAGGTGAAGCAGAGTCAGCAAAATGGCCACAGCCTTCTGCTCATACCATGAAAGCACCATGGAAAGCGGAAGCTCATTTACACCCACACTGAAAGCTTTGGAAAGGGCCACGGCAATCTGGATCGCGGAATATGCGTCATTGCACTGTCCTACATCCAGGAGCCTGGGAATGCCGCCGATATCGCCCAGGTCCTTGTCAAAGAAGCGGAATTTACCGCACGCGAGCGTCAACACTACACAGTCCTTGGGCACCTTCTCGACGAATTCCGTGTAGTAGTTTCTTCCCGGCTTTGCGCCGTCACATCCCGCCACTAGGAAAAAGTGTTTGATGGCCCCGCTTTTGACCGCGTCGATAACCTTGCCCGCTACGGACATGACGGCATTTCTCCCGAAACCGCAAGTCACGGATTTGGCCTCGACATCCTCGGGAAATCCAGGCATCGCCAGGGCTTTCTCGATCACCGGAGCGAAGTTCTTGTCTGCAATATGCGCAGCTCCAGGCCAACCTACCAGTCCGGTCGTAAAAATATTGTCCAGATAAGATTCCTTCGGACGCTGGATGCAGTTTGTCGTCATTAGTATTGCGCCCGGGAATTCGGCGAACTCCTTGCGCTGGTTCTGCCACGCCGTCCCATAATGGCCATAAAAGTGCGGGTATTTCTTTAATTCCGGATAGGCGTGTGTGGGAAGCATTTCGCCATGAGTGTAGATATAAATTCCCTTGCCTTGCGTTTGTTTGAGAAGTTCCTCCAGGTCCTTCAAGTCGTGTCCTGAAACCAGGATGGCTTTACCTTTCTTGGCCCCCAATGGGACTTTTGTCGGGACCGGATGGCCGTACGAGCCGGTATTGGCCGCGTCCAGCAGTTCCATAGTCCTTAGATTTATCCCGCCGCAGTCCAGAACCAACTTCACCCAATCATTGAGGGTCAGGTTGGGATTCAGGGTGGCAGCCAGGCCTTCGTGAATAAATGAGTAAACCTTATCATCTTCCTGGCCAAGGATCTGTGCATGGTCCGCGTAGGCTGAAATGCCTCTCAGGCCAAAAATCAAGGTATGCTGAAGCGCCTGTATGTCCGGGTTTGCACCAGCCTGAGCTCGGAAACCGACTCCTTCTGCTTGCTTGAGCAGCCCATCCATAGTTGGCTCGGGCTTGAATGTGGCCGGGCCATCAGGAAAATCTACTTTGCCGCCAGCTACTTTGACTTTCTGCTTTAACTCCTCCCTCAGTTCCACACATTTGTTGATCAGTGGGACAAACCGTTGCGCGTCAAAGTCCACGTTCGTCAGGGTTGAAAACATGGCTTGCACCGTAAAGACGTTGGCCGCCCGGTCATTGACGCCGACTTTCCGGCCTTCAACAGCATAGAGAGCAAGGCCCTTGAGGGCATACGTGAGCAGATCCTGGAGCGCCGCCACTTCGGGCGGTTTTCCGCAAACACCTACCTTGGTGCAACCGGTACCGAAAGCGGTCTGTTCGCACTGGTAACAAAACATTCCTTCCACTGGACTGTCCTCCTTTGTCCCTGTTATTTTGACCCCCCGAGCCTTCCATTCAGGCCGGCCCATGTCATCTCAACCATAAGTTAAGCCCTCTCATGTGAGAGCGCCTTGACTTAGGTCAAGAATCCCGATTTTTTGTCGAAATCTTTTATTTTTTGACAGGAGGGTCTAGCAATTTGTTTCCGTCACCGATGTCTTGTCGCTCGCGACTTGTTCAGCGCTGAGATTGTCCCGTTCGAAAATCTTGTAAAGCGCGGGCAGGACCATGAGCGTGAGAAGTGTGCTCGATATGAGACCGCCTATCACCACGGTGGCGAGAGGCTTTTGAACTTCAGCGCCCGTTCCGGTGGCTACTGCCATTGGAACGAAACCCAATGAGGCCACCAGAGCTGTCATGAGAATGGGCCGCAGTCTCGTCAAGGACCCTTCGACGATTGCCTCGTCCAGAGGTGTTCCCTGTTGCCGTAACTGATTGATCAACGTCACCATGACTAGGCCGTTGAGGACAGCTACACCGGCAAGAGCAATGAAACCCACGGCGGCAGTTATCGAAAATGGCATCCCTCGCAGCCAAAGAGAAACAATTCCTCCGGTCAGAGCCAGAGGGACGCCGCTGAAAACGAGCAGCGCATATTTCACCGAGTTGAACGCGCTGAACAGCAATAGGAAGATGAGAAAAAGACACACAGGCACTACGATACTCAGTCTTTTGCGGGCAGCGAGCAAGTTCTCAAACTGGCCGCTCCAATCGAGCCATTGGCCCGGAGAGATCTTGACCTGTTCAGCGATCTTTTGTTGAACCTCGGCGACAAAAGATCCCATGTCCCGTCCTCTCACATTGGTCTGGACAACCACTCTGCGTTTACTGTTTTCCCTGCTGACCTGGTTGAGTCCTTCTGTAACGCGTATCTGGGCTACTGCTTTGAGAGGAACGAAATACCGTCTTTCTGATTCCTTTCTTTCCGGCAGTTCTTTTTGTTCAGGATTTCTGGACAGAGCCGTGAGAAGTATCCTCCCCTCTTCTGCTCGAGGAAGTGGGACAGGCAGGGTCTCCAAGGCTTCGACATCATTCCGAAGAGTCTCGGGCAGCCTGACTATGATGTCGAACCGCCGGTCTCCTTCAAAAACGAGCCCCGCCTCTCGACCCCCGACAGCAATGGCCACGGCATCGTGCACATCCGTCATGCTTAAACCGTAGCGTGAAATCGCCGAACGATCCGTTTGCACGTCTATGGTGGGCGCGCCCTGAGTTTGCTCTACCTTCACGTCTGCTGCGCCTCGGACCTTCTTGATTATTTCGGCAATGGTGTTTGCCGTCTTCAACATGTCTTCAAAAGTGTCTCCGTAAACCTTCACAGCAACATCGCTCCGAACCCCTGCGATAAGTTCGTTGAAACGCATCTGGATTGGTTGGGTGAATTCGTAATTGTTGCCTGGAAGCTTTTTCAGTGCCTTCTCAAGTCGCTCTATAACTGCTCCCTTGGGTTCCTCGGGGTTTGGCCATTGCTCCCTTGATTTAAGGATAACGAAGGTGTCTGACAAGTTTGGAGGCATGGGATCGGTTGCCATTTCCGCAGTCCCAGTTTTTGAATAGACGAACGCTACCTCAGGAAATCCCTTAATGGTCTTTTCGACTTCAAATTGCATTTCCGTGGACTGCGTAAGGCTTGTGCTGGGTATGCGAGCCGGCTGGACCAATATGTCCTTTTCATCCAGTGTCGGAACAAACTCCTGACCCAATCTTCCAAAGAGAAGCAGAGAAGCGGCAATGACGACTACTGCGGCAACAACCACAGTAAATCTGTACTCAATCGCCAATTTGAGCCCAGGCTTATATGCCCATTCGGCGAGTCGCATCAGCAGATTCTTCTTCTCTTTCACCCGACCCCTGATAAAGATCGCAACCATCGCGGGAACGAAAGTCATGGACAGGATAAAAGCAGACACGAGCGCCAGGATGACGGTCATTGCCATAGGGTGAAACATCTTCCCCTCGACTCCCTCGAGAGAAAGGATGGGAATGTAAACGGTTATAATGATGGCCTGCCCGAAAACCGAAGGCTGAATCATTTCCTTGCTTGCCGCCATGACTTCCTGCAAGCGTTCCGGCAAGATCAATAGCCGACCGAGCTCGTGGTGCTTTTCTCCCAACCGCCTCAGACAGTTCTCTACTATGATGACTGCGCCATCCACGATAAGACCGAAGTCGATGGCCCCCAAGCTCATGAGATTTCCACTGATTTTTATCTGCACCATACCAGTGGCAGCCATGAGCATCGAAAATGGGATAGCCATCGCGGTAATCAGCGCAGCTCGGAAGTTCCCCAACAGCAGGAACAGCACGACAATCACTAACAATGCCCCCTCGGTCAAATTACGTCTTACCGTGGCGATGGTGGCGTCGACTAACTTCACTCGGCTTAGAACAGGCTTGGCATGAATGTCCGGAGGAAGCGTGGCATTGATCTTCTCCAATTTTTCAGCTGCGGTAGCGGCCATTGTGCGGCTGTTGGCGCCTATGAGCATCCAAGCAGTTCCTATGACCACCTCCCTGCCGTCTTCACTCGCGCTGCCTGTCCTCAATTCTTTTCCTATGGAAACACTCGCCACATCGTGAATGTGGATCGGCGTCCCGGATCGCGTCGACACAACGATGTCGGCAATCTGACTTTCGTTCACGATGCGTCCCTCAGCCCGCACCACATAAGATTCGCCTTTGTGCTCGACGTACCCGGCTCCGGTGCTCAGGTTGTTTCGCTCTATCGCTTCGATGAGGTCTCTAAATGACAGTCCGTAAGAATGGAGCTTCATCGGGTCCGGCTGAACGTGATATTTCTTTTCATAACCGCCGATTGAATCCACATCAGCCAGGCCGTCCAATCCCTTGAGCTGAGGACGAATGATCCAGTCTTGGACGGTTCGAAGATAAGCCAACCGCTCCAAATCGGTTGAGAGCCTCTGACGTTCCGGGGTCAGGTACGAGCCGTCGCTTTGCCATCCAGGAGAATCATCCCTGATATCGGCGTATTTGCCATCCGGATGTACGAAATCGACCGTCCATACATACACTTCTCCGAGTCCGGTCGTGATCGCGCCCATTCTTGGTTCCGTATTCGATGGTAAATTCTTACGGGCATCAACCAATCGCTCATTAACCTGTTGCCTTGCAAAATAAATGTCCACGTCGTCGCGAAACACGGCAACAACCTGCGAAAATCCGTTTCTGGAAAGTGACCTTGTATGTGTGAGTCCGGGAGTCCCTGCCAAAGCAGTTTCAATAGGAAAGGTTATCTGTTTTTCGATCTCTACGGGGGACAAGCCGGCGACGATGGTGTTGATTTGGACTTGATTGGGGGTGATGTCAGGAACGGCATCAATTGGCAATCGCTGCAGCGAATACACTCCGATGCCTGCAAGGGCTGCAACCCCTAGAACAATTAGAAATCGGTGTTCAATGGAAAATTTCAGAATCTGTTCGAGCATGAAACTACAATCCTAGGTATTTACTGTTATTTCACTTCGGGTCGTTTTCAACTGTTTGCTTTCGGCAGCATGACAAGCCTCAGTCATTGTCCTTGGCCTCAGACTTTCCGAGATCTGCTTTGAGGAGAAAACTCTGCTTGCTTACAAACTGATCTCCAGGATTGACACCGGACAGGACCTCAACATGAGAGGCGTTATGGCGGCCGATCTTGATTCTCCGAGCCTCAAATCCCTCACCTTCCCGGACGAAGACTACGGATTTTCCTTCGATAGTCTGAATAGCGGCCTTCGGCACGAGTATCCCCACATCAACAGTGTTTATCGTAACTTTGGCGGTCACAAAGAGACCGGGCGACCATTGCTTTTCGGGGTTTGGAAGGACCACCCGAGCGGTGGCAGAGCGTGTTTTATCCCCGACGACAGGCTCCACATATGCAATGACACCTTGCGCGTCCGGTATACCGTTGCCCGTGGAAATGGTCACTGTTTGGCCTTGCTTGACGTAAGGCATGTCTTTCTGCGAAACGTTGATATTTGCCCACACGGAGTCCAGGTCTGAAATCACGAAGGCTTCGTGGTCCTCTTTTCGCATTTCTCCAAGCGTTATTCGTTTGTTGAGCACCGTGCCGGTGAATGGGGCCACAACCTCGTACCTGGTCAACGAATCCTCCTCTGAATGCTGAGCAAGCTCTTTGACATGATCCACAGACAGCCCCATAGCCAGAAGCTTATGTTTGGCGGATCTCCGCTCAATGTCGGCCTCTTCAAAGGTATTTTTCACTTCAAGAAATTGTTTCTCAGGCACCACTTCCTTCTTCCACAAACCCTCATATCTGCTGAAATTAGTCTGTGCCAGTTCCATCCGTGATCGGGCAGCAAGGTATTTGGCTTTTGCTTCCGCCAATTCCCGGCTCTCAATAACAGCCATAACCTCACCAGCGCTCACGGTGTCCCCAATGTTTTTCCGGACTTCGCCCACTACACCAGTCAACCTAGGCACAATTTGAGCTGTCCGGTCCCAGTTGACCGTGATTTCGGCGGTGAAACTCAAACTGATGCCGAGTCTGCCGGGTCCGGCGACTTCAACCTCGATACCTAAGCGTTCCATTTCTTCTTGGGAGAGAATTATGTGTTTCTCTTCTTCATGTTTTTCTCCTTCTTGTTTGCCTTCTTTGTGTTCATTCTTCTCCTGATTCTCTGGGATTTTCTTTTCTATCCGTTTTTCAACGTCATGGGATTGATCCGGAGAAACGGATGCCTGCCCGGAATTGCGGGCAGCCATTGCCACGAGGAAAATACTTGCAACTGCTATAACGATAACTATCAAGATTTTCTTGTTTCTCATCTGTCACCCTCTGTAATCATTTTTTCAATTCCAGTTGACGAAGCATTGCAAGATTGCAATTCGCTATCGGGCATCGTGCGGATCACTCGTGTAATTGCCCACAATAACTACAATAATGGGCAGCTGCATGTAGTTGCCCACAATGGCTGCAATAGTGGGGAGTCGCCTGTTTTGCCTTATCGATCCCGCCTTCGTATTTCGGGACGCGGCCCAGCCCGGCTGTCTCTCTCTCGAGTGCCCGAAAATTCTCCGCCTGCTTTTTCTGCGAATTTTGTATCCTTTTCCATTGCTGATTGAGCCTGGACCAAGTATTGTCGCTGCCTGCCATGGCTAATGGAACCGACGCCAGGAACATCGTAAGAGCGAATCTAATGATCAGTTTCTTCATATTTGTCTCTCCTCCTGTTGCCCAGTGGGTCCATGCAACCCTTAGAAGCCACCAGATCCAAAATTTCCAAAATTGTGGTACCTGTGCTTAGCTTCTGCCGTTCGTTGTAATCGCATTATCTGTCAGCCTGGTTGGGCGTGCAGATCGGCGCGCTCAGATACAGTTTGCGACAAACCAAGTACGTTGAATGACCTGACAGAATCGGGGTAATTTGATAGCCCTTCTCACAACTGTGAGATGGCCATCTTTCCTGGTGAGTATCAAATCAGCAGAACAGTAGAACGGAGAAAACTGAGAGTGGAATTGATTTGATGAGCATCCTGGGAAAGAAAAATTAGCGACTTTGAGTTTGAAGTCAAGGGGGAAAGGTACATCGAAACGAAAGCCGCATCAGAGATCAAGGACACTTCATCCTGGGCAAAGCCACGAATTGCCTCAACACTGAAGATGGGCTCGTCAACACAACCGTCGCTGGAATCAGCCAAATCAGCCTTAATACAAACGGCATCCGACGCTGGTTCGCAGATAGGAAGCAGTGAACAGATTCCACCATATTCAAGGGCAACGTGACCATCACCGGCATGACACCAGACCCAGCCCGGAGATACTACGCCGACGGCCAGGATGAGCACTAAAAGCTTCGCGCAAAATCTGGACGCCGTTGATTGTCGTATTCCGCTTAGATGCAAAGAATTCCTGCTAGGCATGATGTAGGTGAGAGTAATTGAGCCGAGAAGGGTTGTCAATGTTTTCTATAATTGAGGGACGCTGTCTTTATTCGACAAATTCTGTTAGAAAACCGCTATTCCTCCACAAATCCGATGCCTGTTCGGTTCAATATTTCGCCGAACCGCTCTCCCTCAGCGCAATGCTGAATATGGTGTTTCAGGCATTTTTCCACGATCTTCATTAAATCTTTTCTCGAACGGATGCCTTTCAAATCTCGCGCCAGTTGCGGGTGGCGGCCGAGCTTGCCTCCCAACATCACTCGTCTGCCTTTTTCCCCCTCGATCAGAGTCCCGGTGGCGCAGGTCCGGATACACTCACCGCAGGCCACACATTTATCTCGATTAATCAGGGGAGCCTGGGAATTTCCCGTTAACTCAATTGCCTCTTCTCGGCAAACGTCCCGACATCGACCGCACAAACTGCACTCAGCCTCCGCAATGACCGGGCTGACAGCGCCGATGAGCCCAATATCAGCTATTTGCGGCCTAGAACAGGCATTGGGACAATCGCTGATAGATACTCGAAACTCGTGATGCATTTTGAGCGGACCTTTGACACGTGACTTGAGAACGCTCAACAGGTCCTTGCTCTTCAGCAGGTTCTCCAGCTCTTCCGCCAAATCGTCTTCTGCCACAGCTCTATTCGGACAGCCTCCCGGCCCGAAACAGGTTTCCACCTGATAGCCTTTGACTTCGATCTCCATCCTTTTGAGGAATTTCTTTTGACAATCCATTACATGCTCTACGGTTACTGTTTGGCTTCCGCGTCGTTTCGCCTCGTCTTCCACTCTCTTGCGCACTCGCCTGCGGACGAAGAAGGGAACTCTATTCACCGCCTGCTCTGCATCCTTGGTCCACTTCATTCCCGAACCTCCCGGCTTCGGAAAATTCCCCTCGAAACAACTGATCAACTTAAAGGGCCGCTTGATCTTTCCAGCTCTTTCAGCCCGATAAATAATATAGTACTGTGATAGGAGTTCCGCATTGACTTAAGTCAACGCGGAGCTTCAGAGCGACATTTGATCAGTTCGCCGTTCGGGGGCAAACGACCTCGTTTCAAGATGGAGGGGCTTCTCGTGGGGGTTATTGAGCAGTTAGCGAAGATCCCGCTGTTCGAGGGATTACCTGCGGTTCAGCTGAATGATCTTGCGTCCATCGCGGCACAAAAATCGTTCAGCCGAGGGCAGACAATTTTTATCGAAGGCGAGCCCGGCAGCGGTTTTTATGTGACAATATCGGGGGTCGTGAAAATCTTCAAAACCTCTCCTGACGGCAAGGAGCAGATACTTCATATCTTCGGACCCAATGAACCTTTCGGCGAGGTGCCGGTTTTCGAGGGGCGCAATTTCCCGGCTCATGCTATGGCGCTCGAAGAGACCCGGTGTCTGTTTTTTCCCAGGGCGGCATTTATTAAGCTTATAAAAGAGAACCCTTCATTGGCAGTGAACATGCTCGCCGTTCTTTCACGTAGGCTTCGGACCTTCGCCGCTCTGGTAGACGCGTTAAGTCTCAAGGAAGTTCCGGCGAGGCTGGCGTCTCATCTGCTTTTTCTCAGCGACCGTAACGCGGGGTCCGATAAAGTGGATCTAGGTATCCCGAAAGGACAGTTATCTCATCTCCTGGGAACCATTCCGGAAACACTGTCCCGGATTTTGACGAAAATGTTGAAGCAGGAGCTAATCGAGACCGACGGGTCACATATCAATATCCTTGACCGGGAAGGACTCATGGAAATAGCCGAAGGCCTGCGAAGATTGTGAGAGGCAAGGGGAAGGGAAGAAGATTTTCGGGGAGGCCCTTTTTGCAAAAAGTGCCTCCCCGCACCCCTCCCCAAAAACTCCTAATTATGCGCACTTGACCGAAATTTCGCTGACCACTTGACCCGCTTCGTTGGCGTATGCCCGCAGCGAAGCACGTATTATATATAGAGTTTTTTGAAAGGGGCGTGGGGAAAACTTTTTTGCAAAAAAAGTTCCCTCCCGGTGCAGTCAGCAATGATTTATGCACGGAATTTATGTGAGCTTTACGACGCGTACAATCGCAGGGAATATGTGCACCCGGACCCGTTGGAATTTCTGTACGATTATAAAGAGCTTCGAGATCGAGAGATTGTCGGGCTCATCGCGTCGTCTCTCGCCTATGGAGCGGTCCGCCAGATACTGAAAAGTGTTGGCTCTGTGCTCGGAAGAATGGATTCTCCATATCTGTTCTTGAGACAATCCTCAAAAGAGTCCTTACGGGAAACGTTCAAAGATTTCAAACACCGTTTCACCACGGGCGACGAGCTATCCACGATGCTCTACGGAATAAAGAAGACCGTCGAACGTTATGGATCCCTCCAAGAATGCTTCGCACAAGGATTCAGCAGCGAGCAAGAAACGGTCATCCCGGCTCTTTCCTCTTTTGTGGACGAACTACGGTCAGTCTTCGACGGCAGACCGCGCAGCCTGCTCCCTTCTCCGGATGCAGGGAGCGCATGCAAAAGGCTGAATCTATTCTTGAGGTGGATGGTAAGGCGAGACCAGGTGGATCCAGGCGGATGGGACAATATTCCGGCTTCGAGTCTGATCGTTCCGCTGGATGTTCACATGCACAGGATCTCCCTACAGCTCGGCTTGACAAAAAGAAAGCAAGCTGACCTGCGTGCCGCGTGCGAAATAACCGCGGCATTCAGAGGAATTGAACCGGAGGACCCGGTAAGATACGATTTTGTTCTCACGCGCTTGGGCATACGAGATGATCTGGATCCCGAAGAATTCTTGAAGTCGTGTAGAAGCGACGATTGAAATTTGATGGAGGTCTAAATCACTTGCTCGATTTCGTATCGGTCTCGGGACCAGTTTGCCCGAAGCTCACTGTCTGCCCGATCTTCACTCCAAATTTCCGGCAGAATCCGGACTTGACCTCAAGACAATAGCGGGACGGGAACATAGAAGGAAAAATCTGACCTGAGTTGGGCTGAATATCATCGTAGATCAGCCGTATCACTCCCTTGGAGTCGATCCATATCGCGTCGATGGGGAATTTCATCCCCTGCATGTGTATAGCGTAAGTTCCTTCCATGATGAAATCCAACAGCATTCCGGTGTCTCCACTTATGTATTCCCATCCCAGTAGACCCTGTATCCTGGATGAATCTGTGTCCGCCACCTTTGCAAGAATGCTTTTGGTTCCGAGCGTCACATAGAGAGAGCGCAGCCCCGGTGATTGCCGCTGGTCCGGGATGATCTCGGATGCGCTCAAGGCCGGGGTCATCCAGGAAAGGCCGGCCAACATGAAAGAAAGCGCTGCCAATATGCAACTCTTCAGCGCCAAACGACTTCGTGTGCTCATAAGCCAACCTCGCGATAACGGCATTTTACATCAACTTGTATCATTTCGCCTCCAAAGCTGTAAGGTTCACGGTTGACACCCGTCCGATGCAAGGATATGATCCGGTCGTTCACAGCCTGCAAGGCTTAATTAACTAATATTATCGGATACATCGTGCTCGAAACATTCCTCGAATGGTTGAGTGAGCCCGTCAATTATGAATGGAACCTTGTCCACCACGAGATCCTCCCGGCAGTAGCCCCGCAGCTTGAAGCAATCCCTGCGGACCTCGATCCTCGAGCATCGGAGTTGGTTCGACGTTGCGGGATCGATTTGCTGTACTCGCACCAGGCAGCCGCGGTAAAACTGTCGCTTGAGGGCGGAAATGTAGTGCTCTCCACTGCAACCGCCAGCGGGAAGACCCTCGCGTACCAGCTCCCCGTGCTGGATCGCCTCATAAGAGATCCGCATGCTCGGGCCCTGTTCCTGTTCCCGCTCAAAGCGCTCGAACGCGATCAGAAGGATGCTTTTATGACCTTGGCATCCGGCGCGGGCCTGAGCGCCGCGGTTTATGACGGCGACACGCCTGAATCCGAGCGCCGCCGAATCAGAAATCAGCCGCCAAGAGTGCTCATAACCAACCCGGACATGCTCCATATGGGACTTCTAGCCCATCACGACACCTGGAAAGAGTTTTTTGCACATCTGGCCTATGTGGTGCTGGACGAAGTACACACGTACAAAGGTATTTTCGGGAGCCATATCTCGCAGGTGCTGCTGAGGACTCTGCGCGTATGCGGCATTCATGGTTCGTCACCCCGGTTTGTAGCTTGCTCTGCAACGATTTCAAACCCCGGGTCGTTCGTAAAGAGACTCGTTGGACAAGATACCGCAGTGGTGGATCGTTCGGGAGCCCCAACTTCCGAGAGGCATTTTCTTTTTGTAAATCCGAATCTCAGCCCTTACACAGTTGCGGCTCGCATGTTCACCAAGGCCCTGGAGGCCGGGCTCAAAACCATTGTATTTACCAGGGCCCGCAAGATAACCGAGCTGATAACCACATGGGTGTTGGGGGAATCTCCGCATCTGCGAGGACGCATCAGCTCCTACAGGGCGGGATTCCTGCCTGAAGAGAGGCGGGAAATAGAGGCGAAATTGTTTTCAGGCCGAATGGATGGGGTCATTTCAACGTCAGCGCTCGAAATGGGGATAGATGTGGGCGGGCTGGATCTCTGCCTCCTCGTGGGCTACCCCGGGACGATCATCAATACCTGGCAGAGAGGCGGACGTGTCGGCCGAGCCGGGCGACCCAGCGCTATTGTGCTGATCGCAGGAAATGATGCTCTGGATCAATATTTTCTGCGAAATCCGCACGATTTCTTCGGACGGAACTGCGAAGAGGCTGTGCTGGATCCCCTGAATACGGAGGTCTTGAAGCGCCATATCCCGTGCGCCGCGGCCGAAAGCCCCATATTGCCCCAGGAGCCGTGGGTTGCAAGCCCGGAAGTCCAGTCGGTCCTTGAGGAGCTCGACGAGGCGGGTGCGATTTACAGCGGACAGGACGGCTCGTGGCATTCCACGATAAGGAGGCCGCAGCGGGAGGTAGACCTGCGCGGCATCGGGTCGTCATATGGGATCTTTCTTGAGGACCGCAAGACACTCATTGGCAGCTCTTCAGGGGGCCGAGTGTTTACCGAGTGCCATGAAGGAGCGGTGTATCTGCATCGCACCAAACAATTTATAGTTACAAAGCTTGATCTGGACCGACAGAATGTCATCGTCAAGCCTGCATCGCTCAAATACTACACCCGGGCGCTCTCTGACAAAGACACTGAGATCCTTGGCGCGCCGATACGTTTCCAGGAGTTTCCAGGCTTCACAGCGCGGGAAGGCAGGCTGAAAGTCACCGAGAAAGTTACCGCGTATGAAAAGCGACGAACCCAGGGGCAGGACTTGATCGGGGTTGTGGAGTTGGATCTCCCGCCGCTTCATTTCGAAACCGTCGGCATATGGATTGAAATCCCGGACAAGGTTAAACAGGCGATCCAAAAAGCCGGCTTGCATTTCATGGGTGGAATTCATGCTCTGGAGCATGCCGCTATCTCCATGTTCCCTCTTTTTGCGCTCTGCGACAGGGATGATATTGGTGGGATCAGTACGCCGGAGCACCCGCAGGTATGCCGTGCAGCGATCTTCATTTATGACGGTCATCCGGGTGGGGTAGGGCTGAGCCACCGTGCCTTCGAAGTAATCGAAGAACTCTTGGAAAAGACTCGGCGGCTCGTTGAGAGCTGCCCGTGCGAAACCGGCTGTCCTTCGTGTATACATTCGCCGAAATGCGGGTCAGGCAACAAGCCGTTGGACAAAAAGGCGTGCCTCGCCGTCCTGGAATGGCTTCTCGATCCGGCGAAGATGAATGCAGCCGAGGCCGGAAAAGAAAAATCTACTGATGTGAGCGCCGGAACCTTAAAGACAGGGCCGAAACCACATCAGAATCCGGCCAAAAAGATCGCGTTTGAATCTGATACAGCATTGCGTGGACGAGCGAAGGGATCGCTGATCTTTCCCGATTTGGAGCGGCTTCCAAAAGTAAGCGCAGAACATGAAACCGCCGCCATCCCCCTTCCTCCTCCTGTCGAGGTAAGAAGCCCGGAAACCCTTTCTGCTGAGGGGAGTGACTTTGAAACTCGGCCCTTCCCTTCGAGGGAGGGGATTGGTAGGACCGGCATCTTGCCGGTCATCCATCTGGACCGGCGGGACGCCGGTCCTACTGTAGGCGGGAGAGGGGAGGGCGAGGGAGAATATGGTCCGGAGATAGAAAATCCAATCCTCAGCGCGGCGCAGAGTGGTTCAGTGATGAGCAATTTTAGTCCAGTCTCAAATAGAGATGGGTATCAAACGATGTCAACGCCGCCCGATGAGCTTGCCGTTGTCCGGCCGGGCAGTGCGGGTGAGTTCCCCAGACGACCGTCAGGGACCGACGGCGCTGAGCCGGCCTTTCCGCGTACGAAGAAGATCGTGGTTTTCGATCTGGAGACTCAGAATCTCGCCGACGAAGTGGGTGGATGGAGAAACGTATCTCGGATGCGGTTATCCTTGGGTGTAGCATTCACGGCAGAGCAAGGCTTCGTTACCTTTACCGAGGATACGGTGTCGGAACTGATAAAGCTGCTCAAGGAAGCGGACCTAGTGGTCGGATTCAATCAACTGCGATTTGACTACGAGGTGTTGCGCGCATACACGAATGAGAACCTGCGGGGTCTGCCGAATCTGGACATCCTCGCGGCCGTTGAAACCAGCCTAGGGTTTCGCTTGAGCCTCGATCATCTTGCCCGGTTCACGCTTGGGCAAAACAAATCCGGTATCGGCACGGACGCTGTGAAATGGTTCAGACAAGGGCGGATGGATCTGCTGGAGCGATACTGTCAGGACGACGTCGCGATCACTCGTGATCTCTACCTGTTCGGCCTGGGAAAAGGGTACCTCCATTACAAGAGCAAGCGCGGGGGGATCGGCAAAGTTCCTGTCCATTGGAGTGAGGAATAGCAATTGTTGCTGGCGGAGAAAGCTTTTAGGTCCCCGTTCAGTTCCATGTAATCTCTTGGTAGCGACCGGCCTCTGTGCCGGTCTACGTGATTGCAAAGAGTTCCGGTCGAGCGTTCCGCAGGATAGCAATCTCTCGTCATTCCCGTGAAAACGGGAATCCAGGAAGGGCGCATGGCCATGCGCCCCTACATGAGATTGCTTCGTTTCGCTGGTAATTGTGAAGACCAGAAATGATAACTGCTTCTCAGAACCGTACGCCGGCCAAAAACGTCGCGCCCACACCACTGAGATTGATTTTGGCTGACAGCACGTCGGTGTCCACAGTGTTCCCGTAAAAATACCAGTCGTATTCTAATACGGCTTTCCCGAAGAACCGACGCCAGCCTATTTCTATATCGGAAGAGGTGAAGAGGCCCCAATTCCAGCCGGAGCCATCTGTTTGTGATGCACCGGTTATCAGCACGTCTCCCACGGCCACCGGTATGGGCAGCGCGTCGTTGGCCGCGGTTGCCACAAATATGGCATTGCTTGTGAGTGTCTGAGAAGAGTATGCAAACAAGCCGCCTAAGCTGATCCCGAACCTTCCCATACCCCACAGCGGAACCCAGGTTCGTCCGCCGGTCTTGGACTCCCAGGTCGTGAGGTCCAGTTTACCGCTGACTGTCCCTTGTGCCGGAGTAGCCGGCTGGTCGGGGTCTATTGCAGCAAAAAATACCCTGTGAGGGATCGGATGGCCCGATGTGTCGTTAGGGTAAATTTTATATGTTTGGCCTGCAGTTCCGCCTGTAGAATTGAAGTTCAGTATCGTCCAGGAGGCAGGGTCGCTGGAATAAAAGGCGTATGTGTCCTGGTAACCACGGCGAGCAAATCCCACGGCGGTCTGGGAGGTACTTGCGAATGTCTGAGACGTCTGGAATACGGACAAGGCCGTAAACCAATCGAACAGGCCGGAAGCCTGGAACCCGAATTCAAAATAAGGCCCCCAGACCCTGTTCTGAAAGTCCGTGGCAATCCCCGCGTCCGTTGTTACCCCAAAACCTGTGCTTGCCACTTCGGTGTAATAGGGATCCCCTGGCGCGGGTTCCGCTCCCAGCGTACTAAGGGCATTCAGACCATTGGTGGAACTGGGAGCCAGCCCAGTAAGTAGTTTTGACCAGGACAAGGCGGAGGTGTTTGACATGGCGCCTGCGCCCTGGTCATTAGCTTGCACACGGAAATCGAAAATCTGAAAAGACCCCACGTTTGCGCCGCCAGAAGCAAGACCGAGACCGGGACTTTGGCCGGAGGGATAGAGTATATCCGTTGCGGTTCCTCCTCCTGTGGGCTCGATATAGCCGTCATCATATGCCCATATGCCCGAGGAATCCGGCGCGGTCCCGGAAGCTCCGGTGGGGTTCGGCGGATACAATACCGGACCGTTCGCATTCTGTTGTCCAAACGCAGGGGAGCCCGGATCGATGATGGTGATTATTTGAGTGCTGTGGGTTTCGACTCGGAACGTCTGAAGGTCCCGGACCTTGGCGCCCCCTGAGATGTAAAACGGCCCGTAATACATGGAGGGGCCGCAAGGGGCCATTGAAGGGGGCTGGTAATATCCCGGCACCGGCGGGGGTGGCAAAGGAGCGTAAACTTGTGCCAGTGCCTGATTCCCGACGGAAAAGCAAACGAGTATCGCTGCTAAACCGACTGTGAGTACTATATGATGCCGGAATTTCATCGTTGTCGTGGAGCCTGTTCTGAACTACACGACATCACTGGAAAAAAAGGATTAACGTGTTGGATTTACAGGCAAAGGCGTTGTGACTGAGTGTGACTAAGTTTCTTGTGTTTTCACCTATTTTCGCTTCCGATGGACACCATTTGGACACCAAATTCCTGGATCTTCCCGTGACGAGATCCTCGCTCGTCAAGCGATGACAGCCACTCTTCCATTATGCTCCTTGTTTCATCCAAGGTCAGAGGCGACTCAGGTCCATATCCGTGTGGACATTGAAAGGCAGGATCTTCGGAAGCTCCAAAAGGGCGACATATTATAGATCGGGTTTCGTAAATCTCACACTTGTTGTCGAT
>DATJPW010000042.1:0-11094 GCA_035506215.1 Desulfomonilaceae bacterium | reverse complement strand
TCGGTCTTACCGCAGTGAAGAACGTGGGAGAGGGGGCCATAATTTCCATCCTGGAAGCACGAAATGATGGTGGACCGTTTTGCTCTTTGCAGGATTTCGCTCGTCGGGTCGATTTGAGAAAGGTGAACAGAAAAGTGTTCGAAAGCCTCATAAAATGTGGGGCTTTTGATGGGCTTGGCCCATCGCGGCGGGCAATGTTCGAAGCCCTGGATTCAGTTTTGGATCAAGCGGCAATTTTTCAGAGAGAAAAAAATGAGGGACAAGTAAATCTATTTGACGCTAAGTGCGAACCCGGCGAAGCACTCAGCCTCAATGACACTCCGATCATGGAATTATCGGAGTGGGACAACCTGACCAAGCTCTCTTTTGAAAAGGAAATAATGGGCTTCTACGTAACCGGGCACCCGTTGATGAATTACGAGGACATAATGAACAAATATACCAATGCGACTTGTGCGGGCTTGACCGATATACCGGAGTCATCACAAGTCCGACTGGCAGGTCTCGTCAAGAGGATCAAGGAGATCAATACCAAAAAAGGCGAGCGGATGGCTTTCGTGTCCTTCGAGGACCTGACAGGAGTAGTAGATGTGACTGTTTTCTCGGAGTTGTATCTCCGTAACCGCGACCTGGTAAAGTCAACAGACCCGTTGATCATATCCGGTATACGGGAAGGCGACAGAGAGTCTCCGAAAATTTTAGCCCAGGAGATCTGCCGCATCCAGGATGCATCGCGGAAATTCAGCAAGGGCATGAGGATAAAAATTTCAACTCGAGGGACGGACCCTCATCAGATTAAAGACCTCAAGGCAATTCTGTTGCGGCATAAAGGGCCTCTTCCGGTAAAACTCCATATTGTGATACCTAACCGGACTGAAACCGTTATCAACTTGTCGAGCGTGGCATGTGAGCCGTCTGACTCCTTACTGGACGAAATGAACAATGCTTTCGGTTACCAAATCCATTTTGAATAAAGATTGTTCATCCCAACGTCAGAAGGTTCATCGATAACGGGCTGAAAAGATAGGGGTGAAACGGGAGAACTCTTATTCCATAGCCGTAGACCCCGGTTTCGTCGCAGGGTATAGTGCCTGTAAAACGCCATACTCCTTCGGCGACTTTTCCGCTGCTCCTCATGGCGGTGATATCGCGACCAGCAAGCTGATTTCCATCCTGTCCGATCAGACCATGGGTAAGGTCCACTATGACTTCCTCGTCCCTCAGCCCGCCGAGCTGAATGGTAGCGTTGACTTCCAACTCATCTCCCAGGGCGACACGATCGCCTTGCGGCAATGACACTTCTAATATTTTGACGTCTTTCCACTGGCTTCGGACTTTTTGTTTCCAGTCTCTCAGTTCGCGAGCGCGGGACAAGCGAGTTTCCCCGAGGACCTGATGCGCGAGCCCTGCCTGGATGTAATAATCGTTCATGTAGTCTTCGATCATTCGGTGGGAATTGAACCTTACACAGATTGTCGCCATGCTGTTCTTGATCATGTCGATCCAGGCGTGAGGCAGGCCGTCAGGACCGCGGTCGAAGAATCGCGGGACTACCTCGTTTTCGAGCAATTCGTAGAGCGCGGTGGAATCCACTTTGTCTTGATAATCCGGGTCTTCGAATTCCTCTCCGCTGCCTATGGCCCATCCATTTGACCCGTTGTAGGCTTCAGGCCACCATCCATCAAGGATGCTAAGATTTAGTGCTCCATTGGCAGCCGCTTTCATGCCCGATGTCCCGCACGCCTCGTAAGGTCTTCTGGGGGTGTTCAGCCACACATCGACACCTTGGACAAGATACCGGGCGATGTTGATGTCGTAATCCTCAATAAAAACAAGCTTGCGCCGAAAACCCTCGGATCGTGACTGATGAACAACTTTCTTGATCAACTCCTTTCCCGCCAGATCTTGTGGATGGGCCTTGCCTGCAAAAATGAATTGAACCGGTCGGCGTTTGTCCGAAATAATTCTGAGTAGTCGGTCCGGGTCAGTGAACAACAGGCCGGCCCTTTTGTAAGGCGCAAATCGACGGGCAAACCCTATGGTCAAGGCCTCGGGACTGAGAACTTCAAAGGCGCGCCTTATACCGACGCTGGCGCCGGAATCGAACCCTTCGGTGGATCTCATCTGGGTCCAGAAGCGTCTACGGCAGAAAACTACAAGCCGCTCTCTCCGGGTCTCATGCACTCTCCAGAGTTGCTCGTGGGGAATATGGTAGACCCGGGACCAAATCTTGGTGTTGTCCGGCTCCTCGATCCATCCTTCTCCCAAGTACCGCTCGAAAAGATCGGCCATTTCTTTGGAAACGTATGATGGGATGTGTACACCGTTAGTCACATATCCGATCGGTATATCTTCTTCGTCCACATGAGGCCAAAGGTTTCTCCACATCTTCTTGGAGACCTGGCCGTGCAGCCTGCTCACCCCATTTACCCCCCTGGACAATCGCAGAGCAAGCACGGCCATGGACAGAGGTGAAGACTTATCGTCGGGATTTTCGCGGCCAAGGTCGAGAAGGTCCTTCACCGTAAGCCCGACGGAATCAACATATCCACGGAAATACCGTTCCACCAGGTCGGGCGGGAATCGATCTATGCCGGCAGGCACGGGGGTGTGGGTCGTGAAAACCGTCGAGGCCGCTACAGATTCGAGAGCTACATCAAAGGGGACCCTGTAGGTGATCATGGCCTGACGTATCCGTTCCAGTGCAGCAAATGCCGCGTGGCCTTCGTTCAGATGGTAGACGAACGGCCAGAGACCGAGCAGGTGAAAAGCTCTGGCTCCGCCTATGCCCAGAACAATTTCCTGCTTGATACGCATTTCAGTATCACCGCCGTACAGCTCCGCGGTGACCCGCCTGGCGCTGTCGGAATTCTCCGGATGGTTGGAATCCAGCAAGTAAAGCGGGATGCGGCCAACTTGAATTTTCCAAACAAGGATTTTCACCTTTTCCGCGTCGAGATTCAGATCCAAGGTCGCCTGCCGACCCGTTGCATCCATGACGGGAGATACGGGTAGGTTGTAGAAATCATTGTCCGGATACGATTCCTGCTGCCATCCATCTATATTCAGATACTGCTTGAAGTAACCTTTCTGGTAGAGCAGCCCCATGCCTATGAGAGGGAAAAACAGGTTCGACGCGCTCTTGAGGTGATCGCCCGCCAACAAACCCAACCCTCCCGAGTAGACCGGCAGACATTCGCTCAATCCGAATTCCATGCTGAAGTAGGCGATCCGGTAATCGATGGGTCTTTCAAGATTGAAAGAATAGGAACCGGAGCCGCCGATGTAATCTTCAAAAGATCTCTCGACTTGCTGGATGCGGTCTTTCAAGCCGTAGTCCTGAACTATTTCCGCCTTTCTGGTATCGGTAAGGTTGGCCAGAAGCAGAACCGGATTATGTCCGCACTCCTCCCAAAGATCCGGGTCCAGGCCCTGGAACAATCGATTAACTTCCGGGTTCCAACTGAACCACAGGTTCATCGCTATATTGCGTAAACCCTGGAGTTCCTCGGGAAGGTCCGGCTTAACTATAAGACGTCGCATCTTCATAAAGTAACCTCTCTGAGTCGCATTACCGGTCTTCTCTTAGACCGGTAGAGTAGGCACCTTTGCCCACCACACGCAGTCAGGACCTCACAGCAATTCCTCTAGCAGGGGAGCCGACAAACTGTCAAGCTCGGCCAAAGGCCGTTAATGGACCAGTTTGAGTTTGCCTCTCTGGGGTAAACAATTCATTTCGTCACTCTTTTGAAAGCTTGTCTCGTCACAAAACGGGAACAGGTAGAGTAGGGGCGACTGGCCAGTCGCCCCTACCGAGGCGTCCGCGGGGATGACGGTAAAGCAGGGCTACCGAAATTTCAAATTGATCTACTTCCCAAAGTGCCCTGATTGATCACGACGGGAATCCATGTGCGACTGCAGACAAAAAATGCCGAGTTCTTGCTAAAAGGCGATGCTGTGCCGTAGACTGGCGACCTGTCGGTTGACCACGCGACCACAACACACTGATATGGAGCTTTGTTAATGCGATTACGGCGACTTATATTGCCAGTGGCGATATTGATGTTGGCTGCGGGAGTTGGCCTCGCAAGAGCTTCGGCGGAAGAACCGGCTAAAATTCGGTTTGGGACCCTGCCTGTGCTTCAGGCGCTTCCAGTGTTCGTTGCCCAGGATGGAGGCTTGTTTGCCAAGAGCGGTGTAAAAGCGGATGTCGTAATGTTCAATACCGCGGCGGAAAAAGACATAGCACTGTCCACGGGGAATATCGACGGTTATTTCGGGGACCTGGTGACGCCCATCGTCTTGAGAGGAAACGGCCGTGGCGTCTCCATCGTCGCAACAAATTACGATACGGGTCATGACCGTCGGATGTTCGCCATTTTGGCCAAACCGGGGAGTTCATGCCGGAAGGTCATGGATCTTGCTTCCCTGCCGATCGCGATATCATCCAATACGGTGATCGACTACGTTACCGAGAAACTTTTAAACGTCTCGGGCGTACCAAGAGAGAAATTCACGTCAATGGAGACCAAGAACATCGGCTTGCGCATGCAGATGCTGCTTTCAGGCCAGGTTGAAGCCGCAACGCTCCCGGAGCCACTGGTTACTGCTGCCATTGCAAAAGGGGCCGTCTTCTTGGCCGATGATTCGGGGCTCTCTGCAAGTCAGACGGTCCTCGTTTTTTCCGTGCCGTTTCTCAAGGGGCATGCTTCCGACGTCAAAGCTTTTCTCAAAGTTTTGGATGAGGCTGCAAATATGATTAACGCTAATCCGGATTCTGTAAGGTCCGTTATGGTCGAACATGTTCGCTTGCCGGAGGCCCTGAAAGCCTCTTATCCTGTGCCTCGTTTCCCTAAGCTTCATGCCCCGGACAGAGAAGCAGTAGTATCCATTGCCGAATGGCTTAAGGGCCGTGGCGTAATAAAGACGGCCCCCCCGTACGAACAGGTTGTTGATGCTGAATTCATCCACTAAGCTGATATGTTGCCGACTGGTGACAAAGACCTACGTAACTGAAAGTGGGCCAGTTCCGGCTTTGAGCGCCATCGAGTTTTCTTTGGGCGAGGGTGAGACAGCGGCGCTTGTCGGGCCTTCAGGTTGCGGAAAATCTACTCTACTGCTTATGCTGGCGGGACTTGAACGGCCATCCTCGGGTCGCATCGAGTTCAAAGGCCAACCGCTTGATCGACCTCATCGGGAAATCGCTCTAGTGCTTCAGGATTATGGACTGTTCCCATGGAAGACGGTGAAGGAAAACGTTATCCTGGGTCTAAAAATTCGGAGGGAACCGATTGATCTGAGCCGGGTGGAAGAATTGCTGTCTGAACTCGACATCATGCATAAGACGGACGTGTATCCACAGCAGCTTTCCGGTGGTCAGAAGCAAAGGGTGGCCCTAGCAAGGGCCCAAATTCTGCATCCGTCGCTGTTGCTTCTGGATGAGCCGTTCGCCGCTCTTGATACTTTGACCAGAGAGAGACTGCAGGATTTGGTCGCTGCTTCATATAGACGGCATCAGTTCGGAATGTTTCTTGTGACTCACAATATCCAGGAGGCAGTTCGCCTGGGACGTCGCATTCTACTCATGGGCGGGAGTCCGGGCTCGGTCTTGTGCGAAATAGACAACCCATCCGCGTGTGCCGAAGACTATCGCGGCTCCGATGAGTCTAATGAGATGTGTCGGCATGTTCGGAACATCTTGGAGAGCATGGTATGAGCGCGAGATGGGGCTACCTTTGGGGCGTCGCTGTTCTACTGATGCTATGGCAGGCCGGGGCCTGGTCTGCTGGGGAAGCTGTTCTGGTCGGACCGATTACAGTCCTGGCCAAGCTTGTTTCCGAAGCAGAGACTGAGATTTTCTGGAAACACCTCGGGACTTCTACGTTTCGTATTCTCGCCGCTTTGGGCGTCGCCTTCGTGACGGCAGTGCCGCTAGGGCTTATTTTGGGCAGCAGTCCCAGAGCCGACAGGCTTGCTAAGCCGCTCATATACCTCACCTATCCGGTCCCCAAGATCGTGCTTTTGCCGCTGGTGCTCCTGGTTTTCGGACTCGGAGATATGGGGAAAATAGCAATGCTCTGGCTCATTCTATTCTTCCAGTTGCTGATTACCACCCGAGACGCGGCCCGAGGTGTCAGCAAGGCCGCTCGGTATTCGCTTTACAGTCTTGGGGGGACTAGACAGGACTTATTTGTCCATGTCATCTGGCCCTACAGCTTGCCCGCAGTCTTCACGGCACTTCGTATCGCTACGGGCACGGTTGTCGCGGTCCTGTTCTTTGTGGAATCCATTGGGACCCGTTACGGAATGGGCTTCTACATAATAGATGCGTGGGGCAGGGCGGACATCCCTCAGATCTTTGTAGGAATAGTCGTGTTGGCCCTCATGGGGGTAGGACTTTACGAAGCCTTTGATGTGCTTGAAAGAGTGTTGTGCCGATGGAACAAGCTCTGAGCCCGACAAAAGAATCGACGCTGCGCGCATGGTACCAGGCGAGTCGAGCCCCTTTTTTTGTGGCCACGCTGGTGCCCTTGGCCCTCGCGGGAGTTGTAGCTCACAGTCAAGGCGGTTGGAACGCGCTTCGTTGGGTCGTGATATGCATCGCTTGTTTTCTTGTCCACATGAACACCAATCTCGCCAACGACTATTTTGATTTTTTGTCCGGAGCGGACGCCGGGGAGTCCATCGGAGGCAGTCGCGTACTTCAAGACGGAAAACTCACGCTCTCGGCAATCCGCCGGGCAATGATCTTGTTCTATGTTGTTGCTCTATTGTGCGGATTGTGGATTGTTTGGGTGTCCAAATTGTGGTGGCTGGCCGCGTTGATGGTTTTGTCATTTTTTTCCAGCCTATTTTACACAGCTCCGCCGGTCAGATATGGTTATCTGGGCCTGGGTGAAGTCTTCGTGGGAATCAACATGGGGCCTGTAATGGTCGTAGGCGCTGCGGCTGCAATGGCAGGCCGATTCATACCGAGGGCCCTGTGGTTGTCGATTCCTGTAGGACTCATGGTTGCAATGATACTCTATTATCAATCCCTACCGGATATTGAAGCGGACCGCGCGGTTGCCAAGCACACCATAGCGTCACGTTTGGGTCAACCACGAGCCCTCTGGGGGCTGCGTTTTTTCGTCGCCGCAACTCTAATCAGCATAATTTTGTTGGTGCTTCGGGGTCTACTACACCCGGTGGCCTTGATTTCACTCTTGACGCTGATCCCGGCATCACGAACAGACCGAATGGTTCGTCGAACCGCGGACTGGAAAGAGCTTCATGATCGAGGAGGCCAAGTCAGATTGTTTTACCTTGTCAACGGTCTGATTTTAGTTCTCAGCGTCGGTTTTTGCGGGTAAGAAATTTTGAGAACCGCAATTGCTTCCGCGGAACATTTTGATCAAGTTAGTGTCGCACAATATTGGAGGCGTAGAAAAGGGAAGATTAGGGCGTCAAAGTCCAAATTGTCCCGGGTTGGGCACAAAGAATTGTAGGGACGTTTGGGCGAATGAATATAGGAGCAAGATTTCTTGATGCCCTGACCAGCTGCCCCTTGTATCCTACGCCTCTTCGCATTTGAGCCCACCCATTGTGATTCCGTACGGCCCTCAACCGATAGAGCAATCAAATTCGTGACAAAATAGACGAGGCGTGATGAAAGTTACAGATTGTGGCAGGTATCTGCTGCGATTCTGTTCATCTGTCCGGAATTTAAGGGGTCATTTCGGAAGAAGGGCCCCAGGGTTCGTGCCTGCTCTTATATCTTTCATCCCACAGGATACGAGCTTCCGATGGGGGTGGAACAATCTCCGATAGGGTTTTCGCGCCCGGAATGTACTTTGAGGCCCAGCTTTCTTCCTCTACTTCGTAGCCGGCTTTGGCCGGAGTGGCCCATTTCACTGTGGAGCAGGACGCTAGAAAAAAAAGTCCTACCACTGCCGCGCAGGAGAGGATCGCGATATATTTCATTAAATTCCCCTGTTCACGAAGGGTTGATGCAAGGCAACCAATTCGAGGCGAGCTTATACCCGTTATTGACCATGACCACAAGAGATTTTCTTACGAACTAGATAATTTTTCTTAAACTGAGCTGGATGGCCGATTTTACTCTAATGACGGTTGAGGAGAACGGCCTTCTTGTCCAAGAACGTGGATTTCAAGCCGTCCTTGCGAGGAGTGAAATCCCGCGTTCCGCGGGAAAGCAATCCCCGTCTTGGGGCGGACGGCGTCCGCCCTCATTAGAGTTGTCGACAAAGAAATATTTTCTGCGGCGAATATGTATCAAGTAGCATCCGGATCGAATCCCATCGCCCGGACGGTGGCCAAATCGGTTGGTAGGTTCCTTGCCTTTAAGTATTTCGCAATGGCCAAGCGCTCTTCGTCAGTCCGATTCTGGAAAAGATCACTTTTTGCGGAGATGAGAGAGGGTTCAATCTCGACGACAGCACAGCCCTTGTAGGCCGGCATGTCCTGGTTAACAGGCTCAAAATCCGAGCCGCCCTCGTGCTTGGCCACCAGAGCGTTAAGGGCCGCCACTTTCAGCGGACCGTTCGGAAGCATACGTGCTTTGCCGCGCACGATGACACAATGATACAGTTGGTGCACTCTGCAGGTTCGTCGTTCCGGATCATAACCGGCATCAAGATAAGCCAACGGAATATCTACTTCGAAGCAGACCTTCGCGTTTCTGGCCAAGTTATCCAACTTTTCTCCCGCGGGTGCCGAATGGAAGTAGATCTTCGCGCCATGCCACACAAAGTTGACCGGGGTGATATAGGGATAGCCGTCCGCGCCTATGGTGGCCAATCTGCCTAAGTTAGTAGAGGAGAGTATTCTTTCAATCTCCTTTGGATCAGTTATTTCACAATGTTTACGTCTCAATTTTTAGGGTCTCCTTTATCCGTTCTTGGGTCCGTGTCGGGATAAGTGAAACTATGCCAGCGATAACATACGCCAGGCAAGCCAGTATTAGAAGACTTCTGAAACCCATAGTCATGGCCACCAGCACTGCGCCTGAAGCAGATATCACCGCGGTGAAGCTGTTGACCGCCCAGGCCAGGGGAACAGCGGCTGGAGCACTTTTTTGAAGTGCTGACAGGCCCCAAGGAAAGGGGACTCCCATTAAGAAGGCCGGAGGAGCCAAGAAAACCACACCGATCAATACCTTCCACATAGGCGTGAGAAAGGCCGTGGCTTCAAACAAGTGAGGGAGCAGCTTCGTACAGAGGATAATCACTGCACTAAGCAGAAATATACAGATTAATGGGCCGCGATGGGACCGCTCCGCCAAGAATGTCTCAGCCATGCTGCCGACACCCGCAAAAAAGAGGATAGCGCCCAACACCAAAGCCGCTGCAAGCACCGGATCACCAAGAAATCTGGTGAACATCTGTATGAAACTCATCTCAACGAACATGAACCCGATCCCCAGCGCGGAAAAAAATAACATGACGAAAAGAATTAGCGAGCGCGTTCGAGTCTTGTCCTCTCGGCCAAGCAGCCAAATAGGCCCGGGAAGTAACAGAGCTGCAACTATGAAAGTGAAGCACGCGGCAAATATCAGCAGAAGAAAACCCATTTCAGCACGTGCGGGCCATACCGGCCCAAAAGCATCCCGAAGCTTGGAAACGGACCGCCATTTGAAAAAGTCATAAAAGAAGGGACTGTCATCAGTCGCGGGCCGAACATAGCTGATCCACTCCCGAAAGAAGTTTTCTCTCCGCGGTGAGAGCAATTGCCTCATCGCATGGTGAAACCAGGAAATGGAAGTTCCGTCCGGACCCGGCAGGACATGAATCCTGTTCGTCTGTTCGGGTTTAATCCCCGGGAACCACTCGGCTTCCCAGGACATTTCTGCGCATGCGCGGCGGAAATTTTCTACAGTTTCGGCGGTACAGGGCGACCGGCCGGCAAGAGTAGCAAAGCCCAATTCGTCCCGAGCCATCAGGATTTGCAGGCCGGGCTGCTTGACCCCTCTTTTTTCGAGAGCTTCAATCCACATCGCAGCTATTTTGATATTGTCTCTTGGAGGATCTTGTATACCTCGTATTACTGTCGCGATCCCTGACGGCGTAAGTAAATCCAGACAGCGACCGAATCCCTCAACCGTCGCGAGGTAATCTTCTCTCAACCCTCCAATTCCCCCGGATCCAGGCAAAAAACCTTCCAACGCGGCGAGATGTATAATGTCGAATGTCATCTTTGCATTGTCCAAAAATGCCCTCGGTTCGGTTACGACGACTCTGATGCGGGGGTCATCCAATGGCTTGCTCTTGTGGCTTTTCAGCGCATCAACAATATTTTTGTCCCCTTGAATAACACATATGAGATCAGCGCTGCTGAGGCGCGCCAACCGGACATAATTGCCTCCAGTCTCACCAAGAATCAGCACTCTATTGGGATGCACAAGCTTATAAGGCAGCGCGGCCAGCGTTCCTTTCAAGAATCCGGCTTGATCAAGGCTGCTAACTGCAAGGATCGATCCGACTTCAAAGCCGTCCCGGAGGATCAAATCCATCGGAGGCGGTGCTTTAATGGACCCCAAAGAGAGCAATGTATGGAAACGGGGACTGGAGAAAACATCAATTCTTCCACGAGGGCCGTCACGCGTGAAAATTCTTTTTGCGTCTCCCTGTTGTTCGAGGCTCTGAACATGAGCCAATGCTTTGAACTGATCTACATTTGGCGGGAAAAACCGAGCGGGCCCGGTCAAGAGCATTATCCCGAGCAGGAGGAGAGCAATCACCGTCATGCCTGAAAAAATCAGCCTGCGGTCTACGGTCCGGGAGGGAATCAGGAAAAGGCAGCAAAGCGCAACCGACGCGGACAGTGGCACAACCGCGCCGTTGGAGGGCATAATGCTTAAAAGTCCTATCGCGGCCAAGGACCCCGCTGCGCTTCCTGCGAGATTCGAGGCATAGATCTTGTGTACGCTTTTGCCTCCAGCTACAAAAGCCAGGCCGATAAGAGTGCCGGAAATCAGAAACGGAATTGAATGAATCGACCAGAACGCGGACCACCATCCCAGAGTCTTAACGAAAGCAACAGGAGGAAAGTAAACGTCGACTGGAAGCTGCTCCCCCAGCCGAAAACAAATTGGCA
>DATJPW010000041.1:0-3754 GCA_035506215.1 Desulfomonilaceae bacterium | reverse complement strand
TGGATCAAGGGGCCTGAATAATGAGGATTTTGAGCAATAGGCGCTGCATGCTGGCGAAGGAGTTGGTTAAATTCTGAAATCGGACTAATCACCAACCACAAGATCTTGAAGCAACTCCCTCAAACGCTGAACGGACTCCTCCGAAATTTCTCGTAATCGAAATCGTGCAAATGGTATTGCCTTGGGACTTTCCCTTTCGAAGCGTGTACAGACGGCCTCGAATCGTATTTCCGCGGCCCCTGTAGACTCGTTTGAGAAGATTGCAAGACTCTTGGTCTCTCCGACCTTTGCATCGATCCCCGTTACCCCAAATCCTTTGTCCGTAACATCTTTTAATGACCCCATGATCTCCGGTCGTCCAGGTTCATAGACAGGTACAGAAAACGAGAGGCTCCCCAAGGGAAACTTCTTCATACTGGGGAAAAAATCAGTCTCACGGGAGAACCGGGAAGACCCATAGAATTCCTCCGGCCCCAACAAACCGGAATTTAGCAGTTTCTTGAACAGATTTCTCAGACCCGCAGCGGAGATCCCGTACCTATTCATTAAAGCGACGTCATCCATTCCTGACCTTATGCAATCCACAGCATCTTTGGCGCTGATCACCGGTTTGCTCGGGAACGTCCCCGAGACTTCGGCTTCGGCAGTGTCCACGGCTACTGATCCCGGTGAGAGAGAAAGCCGTTTATCAACCTCGGATTGCGGCAAGTCACCCGCGATCACCAAGTGATCCACCAGTTCGCAAAGAGTCTCAGACGACAGGTCGAATTCCACCATCAGTTCTGCATCACTTGCGCCGGCCCTAATTTTCTTCAGCGCTTCATCTATTGCAATTCCGAGACGCTCTTCACTGGTGCTCAACCTTCCGCCATCTTCTTCCGGGCCTCTTTGATCCGCTGGCGCCGGAGGCCTCCCTCGTTGCTTCCTCAAGGTGTTCGCTACGTTAACCAGAAGCTCGTTTCGGTTAATGGGCTTGACCATACAACCCTGTGCGCCGAGCCCCATCGCCATATGGGCTGCATCAGGATCATCGACGCCGGTGATCATGAGGACAGCTATGTCCGGCCAGGATTGCCGAATAATATTCAGCAAATCAATACCGGACATTCCCGGAAGCATTATGTCAGCGATGACCAATTGAAAATCAGCCCCTTTCAGCAGATTCAAAGCGGTCTCCGCATCCAAGGCACTTGCAGATTCGTGCCCGGCTGCTCCCAGATAACGAGCGAGCAGTTCGCCAATGGCCGGATCGTCATCTACGATCAGTATTTTCGTCGTCTCGTCTTTCATCATCTTTTTTCTTTGACTCGAAGGCCCAGGCCTTTACATCATAGCATAGAGTTCGTGGCAAAGCTTCCTCTCATGCTAAGACTTATGTCCGCAGCAATTAATGTTAGACAGTGAGTCACGACCGGCTTCGATGGCCCGAGGCCGACTAGTTGAAAGGCGGGATGCATGAGCTACGGATAAATATTTCGTAGACTTATAGCGATTCGTGTCACTCGCCGCCGCTTGGCCAATTAGCGTCGAGCCAAGGCCGGCTGTACGGCCCTTTGGAAAAGAACTGGAAGATCTTTCTGGCAGGTTTCGCCAACGAAGTCCAAGGCTTAGGTTTCAACCCATTTGTCGTCCAAGCCTGCCTGTCCAAACGGTTGGCACGCACGCGCTGCTTGACGCTGCGATTACTCAAGCCTCCGGTCCTCATGACCACCAGTAAAGCGGGAATGTAATACGCTCTAACGCCGTATCTTAAGAGAAATCGCAACATCAGCTCATAATCAGCGGCTGAACCTTGATCGAGATTGAAGATCCCAAGATTCTCATACAGCGAGCGGCGTACGAAAAAAGTGGGATGGGCCGGCATCCAGCCATTGTAAAAGAGTCGTTTATTGAACGGCTTGGATTTCCAGTAGCGGACGATTCGAGCAGGATTGTCACGATCCACATAGACCAAATCACCGTAGCATGCGTCCACTTCGGGATTCTCAAATGCTTTTGAAACTATTGAGAGCACGTGACTGTGAGGATAAAAGTCATCCGCATTCAGCGTGCCCACAACTTCTCCAGTCACCAAGGCTAGACCTTTGTTGATCGCGTCGTAAGGTCCCCGATCAGCCTCAGATATTATAGTGGCATTGGGAGGGCCGTACTTTTTGGCCATCTCCGGCGTACCGTCAATCGATAGACCGTCAACAACCACATATTCAAGCGGATAATCCTGCTTCTTGACGCTCTCAACGCAGGTCCTGATGGTTTCTGCAGCGTTGAGCGCGGCTGTGACAATGGAAATGGTTATTTTCGTGGATTCCATCCGTCGGTATAAACACCATCCTCAACCACTAAAACGAGGACCAGAATATCAATTTCTGAAGACTGACACAAGAAAGACGGTGATACCGGCGTTTGGATTGCCCATGGAATCGGGCCGAACGCGAAGCCTGACAATGCAGTAATGGAAACTTGCACGTGGTTTTTACGTGGATATCAAGGGTTAAACACAAAAAATCAGGGTGTGTGGAAGCAACCCCTAACACCCTGACAACATTAAATTAAAAATGGTCGGGACGACTGGATTTGAACCAGCGACCCCTGCATCCCGAATGCAGTGCTCTACCAGGCTGAGCCACGTCCCGATCCCGCTAAATTACAGAGTTTCAGTGTTTGTGTCAAGTGCCTGTTCCTCTGAAAATTGTCCTTTAGCTAACACCCAGCTAACAGATTTCAAAACAACGGGTCTGCCATTGATCCGGGTGTCCCCATGATCGAAGGTCAGCCTGTCAATGGCCTGAATGAGTTCCTCGTCAGAAATCTCACCGTATCTTCGATTGACAGGGAGATCCCCATCCAGATAGCCGTCGGAGTGGCCTGCCCACCAAAAGCTGGTCCAAGTTCTGAGTTAGTGTAAGGTAGGACATGGGCCTAACAAGGAGGGCAGGATGAAGCGGAATCATTTTAAGGTGGAGGAGATAATCAGGATGCTTCGTGAGGCGGAGGTTCACCTGTCACAGGGCAAGAGTGTGGCCCAGGTGAGCCGAGAGTTGGGGATTACGGAGCAGACCTACTATCGCTGGAGAAAAGAGTATGGAGGGATGAAGGTCTCTCAGGCCAGGCGTTTGAAGGAGCTTGAGCAGGAGAATGTTCGCCTGAAGCGAGCGGTTGCAGACTTGACGCTGGACAAGCTAATATTGCGAGAGGCGCTGGAGGGAAATTACTAAGCCCCGAGCGTCGTCGAAGATGCGTTTTCCGCCTGCGTGAGGATCTTGGAGTATCAGAGAGGCGTGCATGTCTCTTAGTGGGCCAGCCGAGATCGACTCAGAGGTTGATACCCAGACGTGCAGGGGCAGAAGAAAGGCTCCGGGAAGAAATTGTTCAACTTGCCAAGGCCTATGGGCGGTACGGGTATCGTCGGATTACCGCACTGCTCAGACGACAGGGCTGGCAGGTTAACCACAAGCGGGTGGAACGTATCTGGCGTCAGGAGGGGCTGAAGGTTCCTCAAAAGCAGCCCAAACGAGGACGTCTGTGGCTCAACGATGGATCTTGTATCAGGCTCAGGCCTACCCATCGCCACCATGTCTGGTCCTATGATTTTATCGAAGACCGCACGCACGATGGCCGCTCCATCAAGATGCTGACGGTCATCGACGAATTCAGCCGAGAGAGCCTGGACATCGTAGTGGAAAGACGGCTCAATTCTGATGACGTACTGTATTGCCTCACGGATCTCTTCGTGACCCACGGTCCACCTGAGCAT
>DATJPW010000040.1:0-16359 GCA_035506215.1 Desulfomonilaceae bacterium | reverse complement strand
AATACTGCCTAAGCCAGTGCCTGAAAAGCGTTACCTCCAACCTCTGATAGTTTGATAATCTTTTTCCAGTTTCGCCAGGATCTTGTCGCCGGTCATCGTTAGGCATCTTCCTATCGGTTGCGTTCCGGATTTTCAGGGTCAGTTGCCCATTGCGAGGGGTTCGCCTCTATGTAATCTCGGATCGCTTGCAGAGCCCCGGCATTATGGATGACATGTTCGTGATAGTTGCGTTGCCAAACCCTGCCCGAAAACGGCGGCCAGTCATTCCTCTTGACCTCGTCAATGTATTCGTCCGCCGTAATTGATTTAAAGGCCCCTATGACGTCCCCCACCGTGAAGGGGCAACCCTTGTGGTTGCCCACCCTTGTGGTTGCACGAATCCCCTCATCGAGGGCACCCACGAGGGGCGCCCCTACAAGCCATATGATGCCATGAACATGATTGGGCATGACCACACGGGCGTCTGTCTTCACCCCAGGAAATCGCCTATTCAAATCTTGCCATATGTTTGCAACCATCATCCCCGGTGGGTTCAGTCGCATTTCTCCTTGCTCTACTCCTCCAAAGAGACACCGCCGCTCATAGACGCAAATTGTGACGAAATAAGCGCCAGTCCATGAATAATCGTAATCCTTCAACCTAATCGAACGCCTGTGGTATCTATCCGGATCATATTTCAACTTTGTTTCCGCCGCCGGATTCGTCGCCCGTCGGTGGGGCAACCCTTGCGGCTGCCCAGATGTCTCACAAATCTTTTCTGTATATTCTGTACCGCTTGTTCACTACAGCGCCGAGTTCAGAGTCCCACTGGTTGATTCCGGTGTTGTCCTCCAGGTTCCAACCCATTTCAAAATATTTGTAACCCTTCTCTCTCATCTTGCGATTGCCGTAATCCCAACAAACAAGGGCTACTCCGAGCCTTTGATACCGCTTCTTGATGCCGAACAGGACCCCGCGTACGCCCGTGACTTCCTTTCGGTAAATCGCCATTTTGACGAGCCCCAGCAGTCCTATCTTGCCGTTTAATCTTTTCAGCACGGGATTTGCGTCCGGAAGCAACATGGAGACGCCGGCAGGATCATCGCCATAATAGGGAAAGAATATCAGGTCGGGGTCCGCGATTTTGGGCAGGTCTCTCACCGATTCCCGCAATTCCTCATCGGTCATGGGCACGAAACCCCAGTTACCTTCCCAGCACTCGCGGAATATCTGGTTGATCAGCTTCACTTCCCGATTCAGGTCCTTCATATTGATCGGACGGATTGTGATGAGACTGTTCTTTTTCATTATGCGTCGAGCCAACCGCTCGATCCTCTGGGACTGCCGGTCGGTCTCCGCCATGCGTAAGGCTATAAGGTCCTTTTCTTTTTTGAAACCGTTTGCCTCGATAAGATCGGCATAGTATGGCGGGTTATAGGACATCATTATGGTGGGAGCCTGCTCGAACCCCTCGATGAGCAACCCGCACTCGTAATTCATGGAGGGATTGAGGGGTCCTCTCAAAAAGGTCATGCCCTTCTTGCGCACCCAATCCTCTACGGCTTTGAAAAGCCCGGCAGCGGCCTCGGTATCCCGTGTGCACTCGAAAAACCCCCATGCTCCCATCTTGGTATTGTGGTGTTGATTGTAGTTGCCGTCCACTATACCCGCTATCCTGCCGACCGTTTCAGGGCCTCGGCGAGCTAGAAAAAGCACACGCTCAGAGAATTTCCAAAACGGGTGCTTCGCCGGATCGAGCAATCGGCGCACGAGGGATTTAATAGGCGGTGCCCACAGAGGATAATTTTCATAAATCTTCCACGGAAGATTGATGAAGTCAGTGGTATCTGATCTCGTTTGTACAGTGATTATTTCCAATCCAGCCATGCAGAAATTGCTCCATCATTCTTTTGATACTGATTGCCCGCGTATACTCTTCGGCCGATCGCTCAGCAGGACCGACATTTGGATACCATAAATCGAATCTGTGGTCCGATGCAAGCGGGTCACGCCGAGTAGTGGACCATTTGTCTGTATTTCTTCCGACAAATGTGGTAGATTATGAATCATGACTAAACAGCTACTTTGTTTGTTGTTTCTAGTGGGGATGGTTTGTGTGGCGCCTGTAACCGTTTCCTCCGCGCTGGGCCAGGGCTTTGACCTTCGAGGCCAGTGGGTCGGAAAGGCCAAAGGGAAAATTTTCGGGGCTGAGGGTAGTGTTTTCATCAGTCGCCAGGAAAACGAAGACATCTTCGGAGTCGTAGAAGGCGGTAATTTCCTGGGGACCGCCAAATTCACTATCGCGGGGAAAATCCGAGGGAATCATATTTTTGGACAAAAAGACGGCCACACTTTCCAGGGCTTCCTGTACCAGGACGGCACGATCAGAGGCATGTTCCGCGCGAGTGATGGAGATACCTATCAGGTCTTTCTCCGGAGGCCTTACCCTTACTGGGGTATGTCACCCTCACCTCTATGGTGATAGGCGGACGGCCTGATGGCTAACGGGGAACCCGCGGAATTATTCCAACGATGGATTCTTGAATTACCCGGGCAAGTGTCCTCACCGAATTGATTTTTTGTTATGTGATAGGCCCTGGCTATGGAAGCGCTGAAATTCATTCGAAAGGAATGGAAGCCATTCCTTGTCGTCACTGTTTTGTGCCTCCTCACGTTAATGATCATGCTGGAATTCTACCCGAAGCAAAAACAACTGAACGGCTTATTGGTGGATCTGGAGCTTGACGGCCCGGACCCAGCACGTTACGGCGAACTGAGAGATGCCGTCACCAGAAGATTGGCTGATGAAGTTCCTTCCTTGCGCCAAGTGAAGTTGAGTCTCACTTATGTTCATTTTGCCGAACTGGACCGGGACGCTGTAAATTCGGAACGAGTGGACTTCTTAATCCTGAGCCCACAGCGCACACCGTGGCACGCATATAGCGGTGAATGCCGCTCGAAGTTGGAATCGCTGAAACGGCTCATCCACGAGCTGATTCTGAAAAAAGGTATGCCTGTGCTCGGCATTTGCGGTGGCCATCAATTCTTGGCCCTCGCGTTTGGCGGAGATGTAGGATTCATAGACCCGAAGTTCACAGAGTCTACTTCGGAACGCTATCCCAGAGACGCTCAAGCCGAGCGAGGCGTGGTTCAACTACAAACTCTGGGGGACGATCCGATCTTTGAGGGGCTGGTCCATCATCCCGGTAGATTTGAGGCTTCGCAGAGCCACTATGAAGAGGTGAAAGTGGTCCCGAAACCTTTCGTCAATCTGGCCAGGAGCGAAATTTCCGAAGCCCAGTTGATACGGATCCCAGGCAGGCCTGTATACGGAATGGCGTTTCACCCGGAACGAGGTTGGGATGGAAAGGCGGGGTCTGTTCAGAACGGAGGCAAGCAGATTCTCGCGAATTTTTTCCGAATGGTCGCAAAGGCCAATCAGGGACACTGATGTTAGATGTCGCTCCCGGTCACGTGGATCCGGTTCTCTGCGGGACCTTTGTCAGTCAAGGAGCGATGATGGTCATGTCTAGGTCTTGAGCCGAAATTGAAGCCGGAGGCGTTTTCATGGACGATGTTCAGAAGTGTAAGATACGTCTGAAGCACTGGATCGATCATAACCTCGAACACATGAAGGGATATGAGGACGCAGCTCATTTGCTCCAGGAGAATGGATATAGCGAGGCGGCCGAAATGATTCGTCACGGTACCCATTCGGTCGAGGTTGCAAACGCAGAATTTGAGAAAGCACTCGCATCGCTTGGCGGTGAGAATAAAATAGGGGATGGCCCGGCCGATGCGTCCGGCTCCGTAGGCCACCACCACGAGCATTCCCACGACTCCGGTGATTAGTTGTCTTGCCTATGCTAAATCGTGCAGACACACAAAAATCATCCGCGCGGTTCCTATAGGCTGCCAGTAGAAAAGATGTTGCCGCTCCTTTTTTGTTAATAACGATTAATGACAACTGGCATTCAAAATCCCCCTTTTCCCCTTTTTAATAATAGGGAAGTTAGAGGGGATTTTCTTCCAGACTTGAACTCGAATTGGCACAAGCACCTTCAGGCGGCGGGCTTAACATAGCAAGCTCACTGAATCGCCCTTCCGCAAAGGGCTGTCCCGTCGGTCCAGGAACGTTCCAATATCATTACAATAAAAAGACGATCCTCTGATGTCGTCGCGCATGTTTTTTAACTAATACACTGAGTTACCTATAAAAAAGGCTTGACAGCTCAGAGATTCCCAACTATAGGCACGCTCGTACTTGCCGCTCCTAAGTTGGAATGCACGCAGCGGCTAAGTGATAGCAGTTGTGTCACGGTGGAGACGAGGCCATAGATAAGACGAATTCCTCGCTGAGATGCGTTATGATTTTGTTGTTCCATCGGGGGTAGGACATGGTTAAAGGACAATCTACTGCGCGCAGCGGTTCCTCTGAGAAAAAGACAGCAGCCGCGGAATATGATCATCTCAAGGCTATCATTACCATATCGAGAAAGAACGGTTGGGACCTGGAAAGCATAGGTCTTATCCGGAAAGATCTACCGCTTTTCAATAGAGTGCCTTTAACAAGGAAACAGGTAATTGAGCACAATCGCTTGCTGACGAGTGTTCTCAAGCGGTTCAGCAAAATCCTCACGCCGCCGGTGCCGCTGGACTTGGAAAGTCATATCAAGAGCAAAGATGAAGCTGCATTACTGCCTTGGGAGGAAGAGGCCTTACAGAAAGTGAGTCGGTGGCGCAGCGAGATCAACAGGTTCAAACCTCAGATAATAGACGAACTCCGCCGAGCGTTGGAGTGAACTGCCGACTGTCGGGCTAGTTAGCCCCACGACCAAGCACAAACCAACGACCACACTGAATGGAAAATCCTGACCGAAATGCGAAGAGCCTGGTCGTTCCTCTTTGTTAACCTACCCCGATGACTGTAACTTACTGAAAACTGTAAAGATCCGCGGATAACTTCATGCGTGATTCAAGAGTCTTTACAGGCTCCCATTGAGTTGTTGCCGTAACATTCCCTCTTTAGAAAGCTGCTGTACGTCTTAAGAGACCCGCGGGGGAAACAATCTCCTTGTTGGCGGATTGCCAGTGGGACCGGCATCTTGCCGGTCATTTTCAATAGACGGGCGAGACGCCTGTCCTACAGTTCATTCCCCGCTATGACAGGCCAGACTACTGCGCTTCCCTCACATAAGTGAATAGTGACAGTTGCACTCGACCTAATTCTTGACATTCAACGTAATATCGGATAATTAATCATCTATGTTAATACAATTTCTTAAACAACTGGAGAAACGTGTCCCGATAGAACCTCTTCTGTCGCATTTCCCCGATCTGTTCACAAGAGATGTTTCTCATCATCCGACGTTCTCGGACTCGGGCTTCAACGATTTGCTGCATTTTTTGGCGGAGGGTGAGGCTTCTTTTCAGTCCGTGGCTGTTCAGGCGGCTGTAAAATGGTCCAACTCAGGTCAGAGGGTGTTCCTGCGGAACGCTATGATCCAAAGGGGCCTGCTCACGCCGTCATGCCTGTGGGCGTACAAAAAACTCAGAGGCAATCCCGAGGAACTTTTCAAGAGGTACGCATCACCTGAGATTACTTTGATGCAGATACTGCTGCTCCAGGAAAATGAACCTGCACGGGCGATCCCGTTTCTCATAGAACATGTCCTTGATAGGACAAATATTTCAAATGAACTACGTATCGCATCAGCACTTTGTGTCATGCGTCTCCTGGATTCCGGGGTCTCGCCGGAACTGCTCCGTTCGCTTCGTGACCGTTATCCCACGACCGATGTGCTTCAACAATGGCGACCCGGCATTCCCGGCCGAAATGCGGAGATCAATCTTGCACACGACCCGCAACCGGTTGATTTTCACCAACTAGTACGATCGGTGGTTGATATCGAGGAGTTCTCTTCTCTTACGCGGACTATCTACTTGCTAACACTGTTTTATGTGCCTCTGACGGAAAAAGAATGGCGGTCTCTCTGGCTCACACCGGCGGACCAGATCTTTTTCCGGCGGCTGAGGTCCGCGAGCATGCTGGTGGCGAGCAACGGCGGGTTTCTCCTCTCCACTGACACAGCAAAACAAGCGATGGCAAAGAAATTTTTGTACCAATCATACGCATTGGCTAAAGACTCGGTTCACCGTCTTCGGGCCCAACGTGTCAAGGAGGACAGGCAAAAGCGCGTTCGCAACAGAGAACTTGATCGCCAGGCGCTCGAGATGATTTCGGAAGGCATTATCTGTGTGGATCCGTACGGGTATTTGTATTATATGAATCCCGCTGCCGAATCCTTATTGACCAACAAACAGTTACGGGAAAGGCTTTTCGGAAGCGGACCTCTGGAAGAAGCTCTTCGCACGTATTCCAGAGGGAGTGTTCTTGCCAGAATAAGAGCGTCTTCGACAGAAAATGGAGATTGCGCTGAAGTCTTCGGGAGCCGCGTCGCCATTAATGCCTCGGGGAAAAGGTTCGACGTGGAACTCGGGACCCAAGTGATCCTTTTGAGAGACAGTACCGATCGTTACCTGATCGACAACGAGATAGGTAAACTTTATCGGCACGAACTCAAGGCCACACTCGACGTCATGGCCGCGGGCCTGGACATGACGCGACAACTTGTAGCGCAGGGGCTTTCAGATGAGGCCCTGCCTTGTCTGGATCAGTTGGAGCAAAAGCGGGCGGAACTCTGTTCCATGCTTGAGGAGAGGATAGATTTTATTCGACTCCATTCGGATGCCTTCCAAATCCGTTCCCTCAAGGTCAATCTCAATATGGTTGTTGACCGATGTGTGTCCAATTATAGGGAAGCCGCTGGTGGAAAGAATATATCCATAAAATCCAACCACCTGGATGAACCTGCCATCACGGTCCTGGCAGAGGAGCGTTTTCTGACAAAGGCGCTGGATAATATTATCCGCAATGCGGTCAGGTTTTGCCACAGAGGTGGAGAGATAGGAATCAGTACAGGAATCGAAAAAACGGTGGCATTTGTCGAGGTCAGCGATAATGGGCCCGGCATAGCCCGTGAAAATCTGGAAAAAATATTTGAATTGGGATTCACTACCGGCGGCTCAGGCAGAGGTTTGTACATAGCCAAACGGATCGCTCTGGCCCACGGGGGCAGTATCGGCGTCCGGAGTGATCAAGGGCATGGAGCCTGTTTTACATTTCGATTGCCGCTTGCCGGTGAGGAGACATAGATGCAGGATAAACCTTCCATTCTCCTGGCTGATGACGAGGCGATAATCCGCCGTAAGGTGCGCATGATGTTAGGAGATAATTTCCTTATGGATGAAGCGTCTACGGCGGCGGATACGTTGGAAGCCGTAGGCAATAATTACGACGCGATCCTCTTGGACATCGTGTTCCCGGACGGCAACGGTATAGAAATCTGTCGCGAAATAAAAGCACGTGACCCCCACAGCACCGTGATAATAAGTTCTTCCATGGATAGCGTGGACGCGTGGAACGACGCTTTCCAGGCAGGAGCAGATGGGTATATCGAGAAAAAAGACCTGCTGGGATTGGATCCGCGAAAGATTGTTCTGATGATATGCAACCTGGCAGAGCGGAATCGTTTGAGGCGCGAAGCAGAAGAAAGAAACATACGTCAAGCCGAATTGCTGTCAGTGCTCTCTCATGATGTGCGCGCCCCATTTCAAGCTCTCCTGGGAACGATAGAACTCTTGAGGGAGTGTCAAATACCCCCCGAGGCCGCGCGAAATGTAGAAACTCTGCATGGTTGCGCCAGAGAGCAGTTGGGCTTCATAAATTCGCTTCTTGAGCTCCTTCGCCTTGAGTCTAAAATAACCAGTCTTCGCGTGTTGCCGATGGACATAAATCTTCCCATAAATCAATGCATGCAAGGTCTCGCCATCCTGGCCTCGCAAAAAGAATTACAACTCGAGACAGACCTCGCGCAAAACCTTCCACAACTACATGGAGATCTGGGTCGGATCGCACAACTGGTGAATAATCTTGTGACAAATGCCATCAAATTCACACCCAGGGGCGGGAAAATTATTGTGGCCACCAATCTCGCGGAGAGAAGTGGTATTATGGGTTTGGAGATACGAGTGATAGATACGGGAATCGGAATTACCGCTGAGGAGCAGGAAAAGATATTTCAGCGTTTTCATCGAGGTCGCGAGCCGGGAACCGAGGGCGAGAGGGGTTCCGGCCTTGGCTTGGCCATTTGTCGGGAAATAGTTCAGCTACATGGAGGTGACCTGGAACTCATCAGCAAGAAATCAGAGGGCACGGTAGCAAAGGCATGGTTCCCATTGACGCCTGGCGGCGAGGCCAAAAGCGCGGAAGATCCTTTCCGATACCACAATGATAGAGTGACTGAATCGAGTCTCAAGAAACAGACTTTCTCGCGGGAAATCCAGAACGGTGGTTCAGGAGCAATAGTAGGACCGGCATCTTGTCGGTCCCTGGACATTGCGTCACCCATCACCGGAACGGCAGGATGCCGGTCCCACTAACTGTTATTTGAGCTTGACAGCACGGCGAGCATTGAGCGAAGCGCTCATGTGCGGTTAAAAAAAAAAGAGAACGGTCACATCATCCGATGGTCGTTGTCGAGACAAACCCTGTGCTAGAAGTGTGTAATGGCAGAGGGGCCTCTGTATTGCCTGCCATGTATCGGTGGTGCGCTTTTTTCGCCATGGTCGGCCTTATGGCCGGCTGCAATCTTGTTCCGAGCACGCCGGATGGGGTCTTCACTCTTTATCGTGACCGGATGAAGTCCGGGAATCTGGACCAAGCCCGACCTCTCCTCTCCGATGAATCCAAAAAACTGGCATTGACATTGACTTCGGAATACAAGCTGAAACAGCCCCCTGAGAATTTGGCGCTCCTGAACGCCCTGGATCCGGCCAGCGTACCCACCGTACTCAAAACGACGGACACTCTAGCTCTAATCAATGTAAGAACGCTCAAAGGGGGGGCTAGGCTGGTACGTTTGGTCAGGCCAAATGCCGACACGTCATGGAAAATCGATATCTCAGAAGAACTTTCTGCATTCCGTTCTTTCCTTCAAGCTCAGCAGGCTTTAGACATGATTCGGGAACAGGCCGGAGAATACGCTGCCTCATGGAAAGCTTTCAATGACAAGTTAGGACGAATAAATGTTATTGAGCCTCCAGCCCCTCCGCCGGAACCCATGAAAGCCGGTCCTCCGAAACAGGTTAAAAAGGAGGAGCCCAAACCAAGAAAGGGGACCAAGCAGGGCAACAAGCAAAAATAGATAAGATAAATGTTAAATTATATTATGCCGATAACCTTGCATTATACAACATAAATTCCTTTCAAATATGCCGCGGATTCCTTTCTTGACCACCCCCCAAGCTTCGTGCTAACGGTTAATTTGCTTGACACAAGACCCTGTGCAGATCAATGGATCTCGCGCCTCAAACGACTTGAAGGAGCAAGAATGTTTTCCCGGCTTATCAGTGCGGAACAGGCTTCCCAACTCCTGGATCTGGAAAGCAGCGCCCGATTGGATGAGGCTCTCGCCAGCGCGGGCGTGAAAGCAACGAAGACTCGATCCAAACGCGGACGCTATCGCGTCGGCGACATTGTCCTTTACAGGCTGGCTGAAGTGATTCACCATGTGGGCGTGGATGTTGAAAAGGCATGGAAGTATGCAGAAACAATATTGGAATCCCGGCTGGAAGCGCACGATCGTCACTTGTTGGAGTGGGTGGAAAACGACACTCAGGATCTCTTCTGTCTCATAGCCGATAATCAGCTCGCCAGGATCTTTCTCAGAAACAAGGAGGACGACAGAGAGGTTGACGTGGGCGCGGTGAAACCTGTCCTCTTTCCCCAGACCAAGTGTGAGATCAATGTGTTCAGAGTGATCAGACCGGTAATAATTCGGGCGCAACAATTGCCGCCAACCAAGTAGAAGTTGGCAGGATGCGCCGAGAGAATCTATTTTTCTTGGATTGGGACCAACACCGACCGCATGACCGGATCAACGACGTTTCACTTGTTTTCTTGCCTTACCTCCGGTGTGCTATGAAGCCAGGCGGATATGTCATGGATTTTGGTCCGCCATGACGCGGGTCTCTCAAGAAATCTGACAAAGCGTGTTCCATCGTCCATGAGCAACTGTATCCATCTTGGACACAATTCCCTGCGAAAGCAGTTCACTTATAATTTTGTCTTTGCGCATCCTTTGAGTTCAACTGCCTTCAGCACCGAATCGAGCTGTTTCTTGATCATGCCTTTCTTAAGTTTGTAGTTCTTGATCCTGTCCATGTCGCCGCTGTCTATAGCTGATCCCAGAACAGTGTCAACGGCTTTGAGGTCTTGCTGATATGTTTCGGCCATCCTCATGAGTTCCCCGCATTTGCTCTCGAGTAGGTCCTGCGCACTCAGGGTGTTGGCAAGTAATATTGTAACGGCTGCTACAATCAAGACCCATACCAGTTTGCAGCTTAGATTTTGCATGGCGCCTCCTATTGGGTGAGTGGGCCCGTTCGGCCGCTCGCAAATAGTGGCAGGTATCACGTCCCACCAGTGTTTTCTTTATATCAAAATCCCACGAAATGACAACCATAAAGTTGATTAATTATGGCATGATGTAATAATTAATTAATGTAGTTAATAATGAATAGTAATAATTAACTAAACTTATTGCAGCTTAATGCGAGACTTCAGGGTGGCTTACGATGCGCCTCTGCGGAGGCAACAGGTGGGGCGCAGGTTTAGCGAACACAAACCGGAATTATTGTTCGAGTCAAATCAAATTTCCAACTCTGCCCGCGAGCAGTTGGCAAGCAACGAGACTTACGAGAAAAGTCACGGCAAAGAGGTCAATTCGGCGGAACTCCAGGGGTCTGTATTCAGACCGCGGCTCGCCTGGCCTGAATCCGCGGGCGGACATGGCGACCGCCAAGAGATCAGCACGCTTTATCGTCCCGGTCAGGGCCGGTATCAGAATCGCCCTAAGCGCACCCGCTCGATCCAAAAGCGGTCCCTGGCTGAAATCCACTCCCCGTGCCTTCTGCGCGTCAACAATATTACGCAGTTCTTGTTGAAGCAACGGCACAAATCTCATGGCCAACAACATCACCAGACCGAGTTCCGCGACAGGCACCTTGAAGTATTTCAAAGGATAAGCCAGGCGTTCGAATCCTCTCGTCAACTCTGTCGGAGTGGTAGTGAAGGTCAAGGTCATAGAGAATATGATGGCCTGGAGCAACTGGAGGCAAATAATTGTGGCCGACCTGACGCCATCCAGTGTAATAGGCAATTCCCAGCCGGCTACCCTCAGCGGCTCGCCGCCTTGCCCAAAGAAAAGATTCAGGCTCGCCGCGATGACCAGCATCCATTTGAAACGAACGAGTTCCGAAGCCCAGACCCTCCATCCAGCTCCTGACAGAACGAGCACAGTAACGGTTCCCAAAGCGGTTACTATGAGGCCCTCTGTCGAACCGGGAAGGAACACCAGTACGAGCATCACGATTAAGCCCAAGAGCTTGATCCTGGGATCCAGGCGATGCAGGACCGAGTCTCCCGGCAGATACCCTCCAACAGCTATGTCTGTCATGAATTTCGACATGATTCGTGTACCCGGGCCTGATTCATTTCTATTCCTTATTCTGCTATTATACCGTACGAATCAATCGAGGAGAGCATGGCCCGCGAGGATTACAAAGAACTGACCTTGCTGAAACGGAGCCAAACTGTCATTCCGGACAGTCCTGAAAAGGCGCGGCTCGAAAGTTTCCCCAACTCATATTCGACACGGGACTATTTCGTGGAGTTTGACTGTCCTGAATTCACCAGCCTTTGCCCCGTGACCGGTCAGCCTGATTTCGCCCGGATCAAAATCACTTATGTTCCGGATCAAAAGTGTCTGGAATCAAAATCTTTGAAGCTGTATCTGGGCTCCTTCAGGACTGTCGGCATGTTCCACGAACAGATAACCAACCGGATCCTGGACGATGTCGTGGCCGAATGCATGCCCAGATGGGCGCGCGTCACGGGAATAATGAACCCGAGAGGCGGGATAGCCATCACAGTAACCGCGGAATATTGCAAGCCCGGTTATCAATCACCCCAACTTAACACTGATGCGATCTCACGCCGTACCTGACGCCTTCTTTTAACAATCACCGAATTGTATCCTAATTTCTTCCTAACGCCTGTCTTCTAGAAATCAGCGAACCTCCAATAAACAGTTCCATAGGGACCACTTGTGTTGATTTGCGAGGAGGATCCGAATGCGAAATTTTTTCGAGAGGCGCTTCAACCCTGTGAGCGCGCTCACGTTTGCACTGATGTTGGGCTTGCTCTGCGTTCCCCTCATGGGCGTAGTGGCGTGGAATATGTATCAGTCTTTGTCACGAATCGCCATTCATGAGATGGGCCTGCAAAGGCTCATTGGAACAGTCTCGCATCTGAGTGAATTCCTCACCATGTCGGCTCAAATGGCCGCGGCCACGGGAGACCCAGGCTGGGAGAGTCGATATCGCGGAAAAGAAAGAGACATGGATCAGGCGCTTGCCGAAGTCGCAGTGCTGGCTCGCGAAGAATATCACAAGAATTACGCGGCACAGACGAAGATGGCTTACACGAAAATAATCGAACTGGAAGCCCTCGCCTTCGGTCTCGTTCGGGCCGGAAGGGCTAAAGAGGCCTCAGAACTGCTGAGTGGGCTGGAATATGCTGAACAAAAAGAGAGCTACTTTCAAGGAATCAATAACTTAACATTGGCCATCGAGAGACGAATCGCAGAGGAGACCCAATGGTTACGCGATCGTTTTTTGCTTGTGACTTGGCTCGGCATCTGCGCCGCGTTGGCCATGATTCTTGTCTGGGGTGGAATCTGCATTGTTTTGCAAAGACATTTCAAGAAGCTGAAGCGAACCGAAGAAGATCTCGCCGCGGAGAAGGACCGTCTTGCGGTGACGCTCCGGTCCATTGCTGACGGGGTAATTTCCACCGATGTCACCGGCAGAATCCTGATGATGAATCCGGTGGCGGAGGAACTCACCGGCTGGGGGTTGCATGAAGCCATAGGACAAGATCTGGAGGAGGTCTTTTACATAGTCAATGAAAGGACCCGAGAACGGTGCCCGAACCCGGTCGAGAGAGTGCTTAGGACCGGACGTGTCAGCGGTCTGGCAAACCATACTGTGCTTATTTCTCGTGCCGGTACTGAAAGAATTATCAGTGACAGCGGGGCCCCGATCCTCGACCGAGGCGGAAACTTGGTAGGGGCCGTACTGGTATTCCGTGACACCACAGCACAGGTGCGGATGGAAGCGGAACTCCTCAAGGCAGAAAAGCTTGAGTCCGTCGGTTTACTTGCCGGGGGAATAGCTCATGATTTCAACAACCTGCTCACGGCCGTCCTGGGCAACTTGTCACTCGCCAAGAGCGCTGTAGATCCTAATAGTCATCTATTCGACAGACTTAATGAAGCGGAAAAGGCTTCATACAAAGCAAAAGACCTTACGCAGCAGCTCCTGACATTCTCCAAGGGGGGCGCCCCGATCAAGAGGACAACTAGAATCGAGAGAATTCTCGCTGATTGGGTAAGCTTTTCTCTTCGCGGATCCAATGTTCGATGCGAGTTCAATGTTCCGCCCGATCTGCGGCCTGTGGATATCGACGAGGGGCAAATCAGTCAAGTTATCAACAATCTTATTATAAATGCCGACCAAGCTATGCCTCATGGAGGGATCATCCGAGTCTCCGCCCGGAATGTTGCTATCGAACCCGGAGACGAACCTGCCCTTGCGCCCGGGAATTACGTGCAAATCACCGTTCAGGATGAAGGAATGGGCATACCGAAGCATAACTTGTCACGGATCTTCGATCCCTACTTCACCACCAAGCCCACGGGCGTAGGTTTGGGACTCTCTACGTCATACAGCGTCATGAAGCGACATGATGGGCTGATTAACGTGGAATCACAAGTCGGAGTCGGGACCGCGTTTCATATTTATCTACCCGCATCTCATCGCGCGGCCTCGATGCAGTCGGATCGCGAAGAGACCCCGGTGACGGGCAAAGGGAAGATCCTGCTCATGGACGACGATGCCACAGTGAGGTGCTTGACGCAGGAATTGCTCGAGACCCTTGGATATGAGGTTCAATTGGCTGAGGATGGTCATCAAGCCACGGAGCAGTACGTCAAGGCAAACAATTCGGGCATTCCGTTCGACGCTGTGATTCTGGACCTGACCATTCCGGGAGGTATGGGCGGAAAGGAAGCGATTCGCCTGCTCCAGAATGTGGATCCTGCTGTCAAAGCTATCGTGTCCAGCGGATATTCAAATGATCCCATCATGGCCAATTTTAACCAGTACGGATTCAGCGGTGTACTCGTGAAGCCGTACGGGCTCAAGGAGATCAGTACTGTGCTTCACTCTGTAGTCAATAACGACAACTGCAATTTCCAGCACAGTTCCATGAACAATTGAATTTCACGGCCAAGTCAATATTTAGCACGTCGCTAACATCAGCTTAACCCCCCCGACTCACATTGAGTATGACCCCTTAATTAGGGGGCCGGTCCTGTTAGGGCTGAGACCCCCATAGAAACGCATGTCGGATGATAGGCCCGGCGTGTTCCCGTGGACGAAGTACGGAATGGAGGAAAGGTGATGGAAGCTTTGCGTATTCGATGCTTAATCACAGCTACAGCGCTGTGCGCCCTCGTTATCGTGTTGGGCGCCGTCAGTGCTCAGGCCCAAGAGAGTAACAAAATCATTGTGAGCGGCTCCAGGTATATGTATTTCACGGTCACTGATCTGGCAAGGTACTTCGGAGACAAGAACCCCAATTCCAACGTCGTTGTATCGGCAACCGATTCAGACACGGGTTTTCGCAAGTTTTTGGATCGTGAAATCGATGTTCTCATGTCCTTTCGCATCCTTGACGAGGACGAAAAGGCCGACGCAGCCGAGCGCGGTCTTCAGCTCGTGGAGCAAATGGTCGGATACGGAGCTGTGGCAATAGTTACCCAACCCGAAAATCCAGTGCGCGAACTGACTCTGGATCAGGTCCGAAAAATGTTCATCGGGGAGTTGACGAATTGGAATCAGGTCGGCGGGCCTAATGAACCGATCATCCCGATGACCCGGGACGAGTCCATTTCAGGTACTGAGATATTCTTTCGAGAATTAGTCCTAAAGGGCCCTCCGTTGGCCCCGAGTCTCGTAAGAGTTTGCGAGTACGACATCATTAGGGCTGTGTGGAAGCAAAAGGGAGCAATAGCGGACGCCCGGTTCGTCGAAGCAACTCGAGGAAAATCCAAAGGCATGGTGAAAATCATACCCATCAAGGAAAATGACAATACTCCACATGTCGCACCCACTGAGGAAACAGTGAAGAATCGGACGTACCCCATTTGTGGCCCACTGTATATTTATCACGATGCAAAGTCGGGCAAACCTTATTGTCAGAAGTTCATGGAATTCTGCTTCAGCCAGGGTCTTTGGCCGGTATTCGCCCTGGCGCGTTAGTTTACGCATGACAATTCTACTCGTCGATATGCACTATCCACCCATGCCGGTCGTTCGTTACTGAGGCGACGACCGGCTTGAGGTGTCCATCCGCTTCCCAGGCAGCAATCCACTCGTGAGGTGTACTGATTGCTGCTTGGGGAGACCGGGCACACGCTTTTTGAATACTCTGATTCTTACAAGTAGTGCCAGGTAGTGCCCGACTGGCAAGAAATGCCAATTATAGCGATTCTCAAAAGTAATCACGAATTGCAAAGAGTAATCCCCGGAAATTAGTAGGTGCCGGCCTCCGTGCCGGCACATTTTGTGTATACAAATCAACTAGTTCGGGTCGGCAGGGACGCCGGCCCCTACCAAGTTCTTCACTGCACAGATATTGGATTACTCCAAAACTTTCGAGAACCGCTCTAGATCAAATCAGTGGGTTGGGAAAAATCTTCCCCATGCCCTCCTTTTGCTGACGGGCGCTCAGCTTTCATTCTGCAAAACCGTGTAAGAGGGCAGGGGGATCCTCAGGCGGTCAATAGCAGAGAAGACAGCCTGTCATTTATTTCCAAGCAATCGGCTGTCCGCCGACTCTGACCTGCTTTGTCCAACTAGCGACGACAAGGTTCCAAACACTAGCCGGTATTGGCACATAATGGAGTTCAGTAGCCTGATCCGCGCCATTCTTAAAGCACCACTCAAAGAACTGCAGCAGGGCTTTTATTTTATGCGCATCGGGCTGATCGGTGTGCATGAGAATGTAAGAGGCCCCGACGATCGGCCAGCTCTTTTCTCCCGGCTGATCGGTGAGCACGATGTAAAAAGCCTGCGAGTTCTCCCAGTCGGCATGTGCGGCCGCTGCCTGGAAAGCCTGTATAGTAGGTGAAA
>DATJPW010000039.1:0-37249 GCA_035506215.1 Desulfomonilaceae bacterium | reverse complement strand
CGTGCAAACAGAATCACACCACAGGGATTAATATCCTCTATCAAGCTTCGCACCCGCTTGGTATAGCGGGCGCCTTCGAAACCTATCATAAAGAGGTTGCCGATATCGCGCTCGTTCATGATTTGCTCAGAAGTTACATTGGCCGAGTTCAGGTGGTCAAAAATAGCTGTGCAATCCCGGAAGATAGTTCACGCCAAAATAAGTGAAAAGCACCGCAGCGAAGCCGGCTACCGATAGAATTGCCGTTCTTTCACCGGTCCAGCCTCTGGTGAGCCGGGCGTGAAGGAACGCTGAGTAGACAAGCCACGTGATAAGCGACCACGTCTCTTTCGGGTCCCACGACCAGTAAGTCCCCCACGCGTAATCCGCCCATGCTGCGCCGGTGATTATTCCCAGGCTCAACATCGGGTAACCCACTAGTACGGAGCGATAAACGATTTCATCCAGGACTTCCGGACTTGGAAGGTTCCTTTGCAGAGGGTCTGCCGACCTACTCAGGAGCAGAAGCACAGCCGCCACAAAAGACGCCGTAAAACCCGCGTAACCCAGGAAACAGGTAATCACGTGGGCAACCAGCCAATTGGATTGCAATGCAGGAATCAATGGTTTGATATGTTTGATACTATCATCCAGCAGGAAAGTATAAGCCATCACCAAGAATACCAGAGGGAGTCCGAGCACAATGACTATGTCCGACTGGAACCGCAATTGCACCAGTATTAACCCAAGAGTAATTGCCCATCCAAAAAATATCAATGATTCGTAAAGATTAGAGAGCGGCGCGTGACCGATACCCATCTGATAAGATTCGACCCACCTTAGCCCGATCGATACGGTGTGGGCGCACCAGACGACGAGCAGTAGAGCCAAAACCCATTTCCTGGCATTCGACTCGACGGAGCAGGCTACGTATACGATCAGATAGCAAAGTCCGCATAGCATATATCCGAACGTAACATAGGTATTAAGGTCAGTGCTGGCCATGAAGATTCCCCGAAATATGCACCAAACGATCCGCTTCGGACGGTCAAATCGGCTGTTGGCTCGAACCGCCCAGAGCGTCGTCGATCACCCTTTTGACATTCTCTCTGAATTCTCGACGAGCTTTCTTGCTCCGTCCCGAAATCCGTATCGAAGTACCGGCACCGGTACTGGTCAGGCCCACTTCGAGGCGCCGATGGTCGGTAAATAGAGTCAAGAAGAACCCGAACAGCAACAAAATGCAACCCGCCCAGACCAGCCCGCTTCCGGGATCATATCCGATTTGCAGGCCGGTCATGTAAAGCGGAACAAAGTTCAGGAAACGGATTTCCGAATCGCCTAGTTTGATCGGGTTAGGATCATCCTGGAATAACTTGATCGAACGAGCTGGCTCATTCGGACTCTGAACACTTATTTCCACCGCGGCCGGTCTCTTTGCTGAGCCTAGATCAAGGCCGACGACGTGAAGCTGGTAATCCGTGCCGGGCAGTGGGGACGCCGCGCGAAGTCTCAAGGTGAATTCAATATCTTGGTCGGAAGGGTTCACTACTCTGAATTTTACTTCCTTTATGCTCACTATACGGTAGTCGGATTGGTAAAGAGAGATCCCTTGAAACGTCAAGGGATGATTGACGAAGATAGAGCCTTCCAAAGCCTCCTTGTCGGCGACCAAAAGTCGCACGTCACTGCGAAATTCCTTGGGCTCACCGGTGGGGTATCGGGTTAACGAAAACTTATCAACCGCTATATCAAAAGGAAGTTTCGCAGTTTCTCCACTGGGAAGCACGGTGAATCGATTTTCCTTTTGACCTTCCTTGATCTCTACTTTGCCCTTCACTCCGTAAACAGCGCCGATCAAGCCACCCAACAAAATCAGTATGATTGCCGCGTGTATAAAAGGAAAGCCGAGCAGTTGAAGTCGGTCGTTTACCCAGAGAAGGGTGACGCCATCTGTGGTCTCGACGAGGCGAGGGGACCCGCGGACCACCTGCTTCACTGCGGGAACGATAGCCTCTTGAAGCTCGCGCGGGCTTCTCGCGTCCGACCTCGAAATAGTGAATAAACTTTTCTCGGGATTGCCGGTCCACTCCGCCGGGATCGACTTCAGCCTCGCAAGTAGGCACCCTACTATATTAAGAGAAAGGAGAATCAGTAGGAGCAAGAACCACCAGCTTCTATACAATTTGTGCAGGTCAAGAATAACCATAAGCCGATAGTAGAATGGGGAGACCATGTGTTGAAGCTGATCCAGTGGGATGTCCTGCGGTATGATTGTGCCGAATACAGATGCAGCGGCCAAAAGGAACAGTAATACGATAGCGGTCTTAACGGATGTGAAGAAAGCGGCTACGCGTGAAATTACGGAAACCTGACTCGAAGAGCCGGGGTCCTGGTCAGCAGAGGCGATCACTGAGTTTATCATCAAATCAGGTGCTCATCTCATTGCGAAGGGTGGTTAACCGCGGAGAAGTCAGTGATGAATCTGGATATATAGATGTTCACCGACTCTCTAATCTTGTCAGGGAAACTCTGCGGGACGGCAAATCCTATAGAACCTAATTCCCACGTTGCGGAGCTTGTGAGAATTGACGGGTCTCTCGGCAAACTCACGTCCTGTTTTAATTGGACGTCTATAGAGAAAAAATAGCTTGCCAGGTACTTGATAGTATTCACGCTTACATACAGCCAGGGATGGCCCGCGGTTTGTCGCCATTGTTCGTGCGGCAGTACGCTGATTCCGGCCTCGATCAGTTTTGATTCCACATCTGTTTGGAGGTCTCCCGTGTTCAATCCGTCCGCCTCGGCGTCTGACTTTAAAGTCTCAACCACTACGGCAACTCCCTGGAGGCCTCGCAGAGTTTCTCTTGTATAATCGGTAAGATTCATCTCGATCCTCACAGACGCCGGACGACGGCATAGTTCACTAGCATTGAGAAGCGTGCGTATATTCTCCGAATACTTTCCTGAGTACGTTGCATATCTCGCCCAGCGTCGCCCCTTTTCTCACAGCGTCCAAAATCGGCGGCATGACGTTTCCCTTTCCGTTTGCCGTCGTTTCCAACAAAGAAAGGGCGGAAGTTGCGGCAGATGAGTCTCTCCGGCCGCGCAATGCCTGCAACCGCTTGAGCTGTCTCTCACGGACCGCGGGGTCTACCCGCAACAGGCCTGATGGCAATTTTTCTTCCGTCTGAAACCGATTCACACCCACGATCACTCGATCACCTGATTCTATGTCCTTCTGAAACCGATATGCAGAATCCTGAATCTCTTCCTCAATGAAACCGCACTCGACAGCCTTGACCGCGCCGCCCATTTCGTCAATCTTTCTTATGTAATCGGAAGCCAGCCGTTCGACCTCATCGGTAAGATGCTCAATATAATACGAGCCGGCCAACGGGTCCACGGTGTCTGCAGCGCCGGTTTCATAGGCTATGATTTGCTGCGTTCGCAGGGCTATCTGCACCGATTCACGACTGGGAAGTGCCAGAGCTTCATCGCGGGAGTTGGTGTGAAGAGATTGGGTGCCGCCTAGGACCGCGGAAAGCGCCTGAAAAGCGACTCGGACAACATTATTATCGGGTTGCTGGGCGGTCAGCGTGCATCCTGCGGTCTGAGTGTGGAACCTGAGCATCATGGCTCGAGGATTGGTAGCCCCGAAGCGTTCCTTCATTATTCGAGCCCACATACGCCGCGCGGCCCTATATTTGGCGATCTCCTCAAGGAAGTCTTGATGCGAGTTGAAAAAGAAGCTCAAGCGTTCTCCAAAGCTGTTCACATCCAGACCTGCTTCAATAGCTGCCTGCACGTAGGCGATCCCATTGGCCAAGGTGAATGCGACTTCCTGGACCGCGGTCGAACCCGCCTCTCTGATATGATACCCGCTAATGCTTATGGTATTCCACAACGGCAGGTTCTCGTTGCAAAAAGCGAATATGTCGGTGATGATCCTCATGGAAGGCGCCGGTGGAAAGATGTATGTGCCCCGCGCGGGATACTCTTTGAGAATGTCGTTCTGAATGGTGCCCCGTAGTTTCGAGACATCCGCTCCATTTTCCTCGGCCACTGCGATATACATCGCCAATAGCACGGCCGCCGGTGAGTTGATGGTCATGGAAGTGCTCACAGCCGCCAGATCTATTCCATCAAATAGGGCTCGCATGTCATCGACACTGTCGATGGCCACTCCTACTTTGCCAACCTCACCGGCCGCCAGTTCATGATCCGAGTCGTAACCAATTTGGGTCGGCAGATCAAAGGCCACTGAGAGGCCCGTCTGGCCCTGCTGTATAAGATATTTGAAACGTTTATTGGTTTCCTCTGCGCTCCCAAAACCGGCATATTGCCTCATAGTCCAGAGGCGTCCTCGATACATGTTAGATTGGACCCCGCGAGTGAAGGGATATGATCCCGGAACACCCAGATCCGTTTCCGGGTCGAAGCCCTCGACATCCCAAGGCCAGTAAACAACATTCACCGGTAATTCGGATACAGTGGCGAATTCGGCCTTCCGTTCCGGTTTCTTCTCAATCTGCTTCCGCACCTGCTTATCCCACTTGAGGACCTCGTCTTTGAATTCATTCGGCACGGCTTACCTCCAAGAATCATAATGCAGTGGCGAGCTCAAGAGAGCCTACATGGGTTTTTTTCAAATAATTTCGCCATTGGGGTTACCCGCTTGTGAAATCGGGGAAGCCTCGATCCTGAGACGTCACCTGAGAAACGGCATCAAAGGTTTTCCCCGCCTCGTACGGCACAGGCGAGGATCAGAAGGAAGGATTGGCTGGGGCTGCTACAATTTTGGAAACTCATGTTCCGGCCGGGATAGACGAACCAAAAAATCCACGAAACCCGATAATAGTCCACGTCTGCTATTCGGTAACAAAGGGCTTCACTTGGCCCCTGAAGCAGCTCACCGCCGCTCATCCGGATGTGCGCCTCCTGCCGGAACACGCACTTATACTGCCGCCTCCGATTTTATGACCACAAAATCGGATTGCCGACTATCGGCCGAAATTCGTAACAGCAGACGGGGAGATTCTTCGTGTCACAGCTCCTTTGAGAATTCTGTTCTCACCCTTTGCCAGGAACTCGACCTGTCTCCCATTAAGCCTGATACCGATTCCGTGAGAATTTCCAAAGATGATTGCTAATCGACCACTACGAGAACGTCGCCCACCTGATAAGACTCGCCGACTTTCGCCTTTATCTCCTTGACGGTTCCCCCACTTGTAGCAACAACCGGCAATTCCATTTTCATAGCTTCAATGACAACCAGCTCGTCGTCTTCGTCGATGCTTTGGCCCACTTCCACGTTCACAGCGATCACTTTCCCATTCATGGGCATTGTAACATCCGCCATCTCATGACCTCCTCGAACTCAAAGTGCATAAGGGATAGCTCAGAATCCGCCTTCGATCCCATGGCACATGCGATCTCTTGGCATAAGCGGACTCAACAAAAAATAATCGCCCAACTCGAAGGTCGGACGTCTACTTCCTTGATCGTTCTACCGGACTAGGAAATGATTCGCAACTAATAAATGCATGGGTTCGATGTGTGGCAAGTCCGGACATGATCGGATACCATCTGCCATCTCGGCCCCCCTTCTTGAAGCCTCAATTGGTTCAATATGAGCGGCCGGCCTTCCTGCCCGTGAGATTACTCCATCGGCTGTACCAATTCCATTAGAATGCCATGCGTGGCCTTCGGATGCATGAAAGCTATGCTCATTCCATGAGCACCAGGGCGGGGTTTTTCGTCGATAAGTTTGATCCCTCTCTCTTTCAATTCCGCCACAGCCTGGTTTATGTCATCTACCTCAAAGGCTATGTGGTGGATACCTTCGCCGTTGTTGTTCAGGAACTTTGTGATTGCCGAAGATCCGGAAGCATCCTGCAACAGCTCTACCGAGCTATCTCCGACCGGGATGAACGCAATGGTCATCCCCTGGTAATCCTCAGTGTGAGTAGCCTTAAGAGGTAATGCACCCGTGAAGAACTCCAGAGCGGCATCTAAATTCTTAATTGCAATGCCTAGATGCGCGATCCTCTTTATTTTCATTGGGGCCTTTTCAATTCCGTCTAAGTTGGAGGCTCTGTTTAAATTGGCTCAAACCGTTCCCGGTCTACGAGAAAAGGTTTCTAGTCGCCGCTGGACTTACCACCGGAACTCTTGCCCTTGTTCGCGTAATCCGTCACGTACCAGCCCGTTCCCTTGAGCACAAAGGACGAATGGGAAATCAATCGGTGAGAATGACCGCCACAGATGGGGCATTTATCAATAGGCGCATCGGAAAATTTCTGCATCTCCTCAAATTCTTTTCCGCATGCGTCGCAATGATACTCGTAAATCGGCATCTATTCCTCCGTTTAATTTGTTTTCCATGTTGACGTTATTGGCAGATCTTCCCTGTCTGCATACAATGCCAGCAATTGATCAGTGTTGGTTACTCCAGACAAGATGTCGCCGGTGATCGAAGAGACAAGATCCTCCTCCGCCTGCCTGATGCCGGCTTCAGCAAAGAAGTCCACATTAAATTTATCGAAGCGAACCAGATGAATCAGTTCATGAGTAAGAACGAACAGACTAACGGTCCAAAGGTCGTGATTCGAGCGGCGCAACAGTGATCTCAGGATATTCGGGTCCTGCAATAAGATACCGTATCTCTCTTGTTCGTCCGGCTTTCTGCGTTTTTCGACCCGAATTTTGTAACGAATAACGTTGGCAAAGGCATGCGGTTCGTACAGACTTTGGTCTACCTGCTTAAGGCTGAAGATCCCGTAAGGATTGGCTTTCCAGTGATTCTCGCCAAGGTCAAAATGCTTCTCTGTCAATCGTTCGGCCAAGGAAGCCGCTCGACAGATGGTCAACAGGTCCGACCGTGTAAAGAGCCCCTCCGCTCCCATGAAAACTCGCCTACTTATTCCGGTGCCGCTGTTTTGCCCGGAGTTTCTTGTACTTATGCTTTCGCATCTTTTTTCGTCGTTTCTTGACTACGCTCCCCATTCACACCTCGCCCGAGTTTCGTAAAAAGAATATTATTATCAACTTTTGGCAGGTGTGTCAAACGTTCCAAGCCCAAGAAACGTTACCGACAAGTCACTCCTTGTCATATATGTACTGTATAAGGCATTGTTTACATATGTCAAGTTCGTCAGAGTACGTGCTCCGCTCCAAGCTGACGGTATTATTTCTACAGGACCAGTCTCAAGGGTGAAATGCTTTGAGGGGCCTGGCACGAAATTCAGCATTAGTATAAGCAGGGCCTACGCGTCGTAAGCGCATATGGGCATCGTTCTTGACATTGGCAGTAAAGTTAAATATAAATTGTCCTAGTTCTTTTTAATGTTCTAAGAGTCTATGCGAGGGCCTCAAATGCGTATTACTACAACCAGCAGATACGGGGTGAGAGCTATTTTTGATGTCGCTTATCACGGGGGCGGACAGCCGACTCAGATCAAAGATATATCCAGACGACAAAAGATTTCACAGCGGTACCTCGAACAAATCTTCAACAAATTGTTGAAGGCGGGACTGCTCAAAAGCAGGCGTGGCCCCCGCGGTGGCTACATGTTGTCTCGCGATCCTTCTGAAATCAGTGTCGGTGATGTGATTAATGCTGCACAAGGTCCCATTGTTCCCGTCGGTTGCCTTTCGGAGGATGAATCCAAACGAAAGTTTTGCGAGGTTTACGAAAATTGCGTCACGAGGAGTGTTTGGAAGCAGACGCAGAAGCTGCTTATAGATTACTACGGCTCAGTATCGATTGCCGATCTCTGCGCTTTAGCTCGTAAACAGGGCGTTTCCAGGGACTTGGATCACAGGTATATGTATTTCATTTGAGACATGGTATGACGACCCTGAGATGGAACCACCTGTTGGACGTTTGAACCGCCACGGTCCCGTTGATTCAATGAAATGAAGATGATGGATTTCACACCTCAGTCGGTCCGGGAGAAACGGACATGAGAAAAGTCTGGCCTATTTTGGTAACCGGCGCTCTTTTATTGGGAATGTTATCGGTGGGCAGCCGATTTCCTGCCATCGCCGCTCAGGCGCAAGAAGGGCAGGAAGATGAGAGTGTAGGAATTCGTTCCTCGGAATTCGAAAAAATTCAGGTGACTCCCGGAAATGTGAAACGCGCGGATCGCCAATATTCGCAATTAGGGCATTCTGATGTCCTGGTCCGAGGGATTGTTAGCGCCGAAGCTCGACCTGATACTACCGGACCCAAGACATCCGGGATTGAAAGAAAAACAAGTGAGGCCGGCCGGGTCTGGCAAAGTGAAGAACTGCACATACTCGGTATAGGAATGGGAGTCGGCGATGTAGATGGAGACGGGCAGAACGAAATTGTCGTCATAGATCCCGGCCACGTTTATCTATACCGTGTGACCGGGGACCAGTTAACTCAACTGGCCGAATATTCCGCTGGAACCCTTGAATTAAAGGCGGTGGACGTGGCCAAGACGAGAAAGCAGGGCCCGTGCCGCATTTACGTAACAGCTCAGAATCGGAGTTCTATTGCTTCATTCGTTCTTGAATACAGGAACGGTAGTCTTGTGCCTGTCGTCACTGATTTTCCTTACTACTTGAGAGTAATCGATTACCCCACGCGTGGCCCTGTGCTGCTCGGGCAACAAAAGGGACTCAGGAAAGTCTATGACGGTCCTGTCTACCGTTTGGCGGACAAAGGAAACGAGCTGGAGGTTCAAGATCGTTTCGGTATTCCTATGAAAATCCCGATATTCGGCTTTGCGATCGGAGATTTGGAAGGGAAACACCAGCCGCTCATCGCCGCGTACGACAAGAGCGATCATCTGCGGGTTTACACGCCCGACGGCAAGAGACTGTACCTATCCAGGGATTATTATGGCGGCTCGGATGTGATCCTGAGGCTGGCCGGACCGGAGCAACGGGCGAGAGTAGAGGCAACGTTTGACAATCCAGATGGGTGGGATGAAGGTTACTGCAGACCGCGCATTCTGGCCTTGGGTCTCAGGGGAGACTCGGTCCAGGAAATTCTCGCCTCAGTTCACAGTTCTACAACATTGAGAATGCTCAGTCGCAGCAAGATGCTCGATGAGGGTCAAGTGACCGCCCTGACCTGGAACGGTGAAGCCCTACAAGAAAAATGGAGGAGTCCCAAGCTGTCCGGAATGGTTATAGATTTTGCCGTGGACACATTGCCGGGCATTCCTGGTCGGAGATTAATCGTTCTGGAGAGGAAGAAGACGGATTGGCTGGCATTTCTCCGGTCTAGGACTCAAATCAAAGCTTATGACCTTGAATCCCTGAACAGCGGATTGATGGGTGCTCGGGGGGGCGGTTCAAAAGACTGAGCCGCGCGGCGGAACATTGTTGAGGATGGGTAACCGGCATCGCGGACCTTACCTACGAAAAGTGTTTACTTGCAGTCTTTCAGGCGGGCACAAGAATAACTGTTCATCGCCACCGTCCTGTAAGCTCCGAATCAAGCTAACCGCACTTCCCCGATTTCATCGAACTTCCGGCAACAAGGGCATGAGCGTATGTGTGACTTCGACTCGAAAAATCATGGGGAAATTATCCTTGACAGGGTCTCAGCGCCCGATGAATAATCATCAACAAGAGAGCCATGGATTTATAAGAAGCTGAATCCATTCAAAAACTGTGGTTCGAGTGTCATGCCGCCTGTTTATGACATTTATGAGAGAAAGAACTATCGGAACCGGATTCCCCTGACCCATGGAGTGAGCTTCGAACTCGAGGTTCGCGAAACGAAGCTTCACATTCAAGCTGAAAGCGACTTGAGCGCAAAGGCGAAGGATGCGATTTTTCGGTACCGCTACCAGATTGAGGAATACTTGCGTCAGCATCCTGCCTTCCGAGAGTCTACCGGTCCGATTCAAGTTTATGCTTCGGCCCCTGAGATAGTTCGATATAGCGATTTGTCGAGTCACAATACCGGTGTGCCTCCAATGACGTGCATGAGCGGGGCCATCGCGGATTTTGTCGGTAGGGATTTGGCCGCTGACTCTCCGAGACTAATCGTAGCCAGTGGTGGAGATGCGTTTATCCGTTGCTCGCTCCCGCTTGACATCTACCTGTACGCACAAGGGTCTCCCATGCACGAAAAGCTCATTCTTGCACTGCCTGTGATGAGCAATACTTTTGGGGTCTCGACGTACGTTCCGGGTCACGGGATTCACGCGATCACGGTCGTGTCCAGGTCCGCGTGCTGGGCCGCGTCATACGCGCGGGATATCGGAGATCGACTCGTGCGAGGAGAACGCCTCGGGTCCGTTTTGGAGCGGGTGGGAAGATATCCCGACGTGGGCGGGGTCGTTATTATCTCGGGGACAACTATAGTTGCCGGCGGCGATCTGGTATTGCGTAGTGCGAACGGAGATTCGAAGACTTGAAGACTGAATTATGAGAATCGGCGTCCTTTCTGATACCCACATGACATCGCCGGACCTCATCCTGGAACATATCCTGGAAGACATTCTCGGGGCTGATGACGTGATTCTTCATGCAGGAGACATTGTATCCCGGAATGTTCTGGAACGCCTCGAAAAGAAGAATGTTGTGGCCGTTTGCGGGAACATGGATGATTTTGAGGTCGCCGAGGTCCTTCCCCAGAAAAGGATTGTCTCACTCGCCGGAATGCGCATTGGATTGATCCATGGATGGGGAGCGAAGCAAGGATTGCAGGAGAGACTGATTAACCGGTTGGAATCTGAAAAACTCGATATAATCGTTTACGGCCACTCGCATGTTCCATTTTGGGGAGAAGTGAACGGCATACGAATGTTCAATCCAGGAGCAGTGGCTCGCAACCCTAATACGGGTCGGGGGACAGTCGGACGGATTGAAATCATAGACGGGCGTGTGGAGGCAAGTCTCCTGCACATCGACCGGTGAATCGAGACAACGCGTCCAGGCCCCGTGTCAGGCAGCATATAGTACTCGTTAAAGTAATTATGGACAGAATCTGGGCTCCATGGCGTATAGATTATATAGTAGGCGGGGAAAGGGAACCCGGCTGTATCTTCTGTTCTAAATCGGGGTCAGACCAAGACGACATCAACCTGATTGTTCATCGGGCTCATGGCGCGTTTACCATGATGAACAAATTTCCTTACAATAACGGGCATGTTCTGGTGGCTCCTTACAGGCACGCTCCGGACATATGTGAGCTTGACAGGACGGAAAACGCATTGTTGATTGAGGAGGTGTGTCGTTCCACAAGAGTGATCCGTGAAGTCATGCACGCCGAAGGGTTTAATATCGGCATCAATGTTGGAGCAGTGGCAGGCGCAGGAGTCGCGGAGCACGTGCATTACCATATTGTTCCACGATGGAACGGTGATACCAACATCATGCCGGTGTTGGCCGACGTCAAGATTATCCCGGAGCATCTCCTCAGTACGTGCCGGAAACTTCGGGAGCATTTCCGTGTCCTTTATCCGGAGTCCGAGAGCGAGGTGAAATAATGAAATTTGTCAAGAGGCTTATAGAAGTTGCTTTCATCGTTCTGGTAATCTCGATATTCATGAAGAACAAGGACCTGGAGTTGCAGATCAACTATTTCGGTCTTTCCGAACCCATTAGAATGGCCTTCTGGGAACTAGTGACTCTTTGCGTCTCCATTGGGATTATCATTGCAGCGGCGGGGGACTTGGTAACTCAATTGAAGTGGAGGCGTGAAAGGCGTAAGATGATACGTGCCGAGCAGGAAAGCCAAGGTGAAATGGCCCGATTGACCGGGCTTGTCAAGGGCTTGGAAGCCGAGATAGACCGCCTGAGAAAGGAATCGGAACAAACAGCCGTAGAACCGCCCTCATTCCAAAGCGGGCAGCCCTATCCGGATGCCCCCGAATCCAAAACGTCTCTATCGGGATCTTCATGAGGCCCATGGTTACACTCTGTGAGACGCACGGCTCTGTGTGATTAGCAGCAATTATCTGTAGCCCGGCTGAACGGCCCATTCATTTCGCACCAAAAAAGCATGGAAATCATTCGCGTTCGCGAAAAGGTCTATCAAAACTTCAAAGCACCTTCAGTAGCTCTGGGTAATTTCGACGGCGTACACCTGGGACATCAGGAGATAATCAGGCGAACGGTGGAATCGGCCCGACCTAAGGGGCGGGATGCGGTAGTTTATACCTTTGATCCCCATCCTCGGGTTGTGCTGCGGAAGGCCCCGGAAATTCCCAGGATAACGACTCCTGGCGAGAGAGCGGATATACTAGAGCACCTGGGAGTCGACATCCTCATTCTGGCCGAGTTTACCCTGGAATTCGCGGCCGTGTCTCCAGAGGAGTTCGTTCAGAATGTGCTTGTTGAGGAGCTCGGCACAAGAGAGCTCTTTGTGGGGGAAAACTACCGTTTTGGCAAAGACAGGATCGGCACTGTTCAGACATTGAAGAAAATGGCGTCGGACATGGGCTTCAGGGTTCATGTGATACCACCAGTCCGAATTGACGATACGGTAGTCTCGTCAAGCAAAATAAGGGACCAATTGACGCGAGGAGAAATTCGCGAAGCCAACCGACTACTGGGCCGCGAATTCACTATCGAGGGAAGGGTGATTCACGGGCATCATCGCGGCAAAGGGTTCGGGATTCCCACAGCAAACATAAAGCCTGAAGTGAAGCTTCATCCACCCGAGGGAGTCTATGCGGTATATTGCAGGGCGAGGGAATCCATATACCAGGGTGTCATGAATATCGGCTACAATCCGACGTTTGAAGATCGACGAGTCTCATACGAAGTGCATATTCTCGATTTTGACCAGGAAGTGTACGGCGATATAGTGAAGGTCTATCTAGTGGAAAGGCTCAGGCCTGAAATGAAATTTGACGGAATTGACGCACTGAAAGCTCAGATCAGGAAAGACATCGAACTTAGCAGGGAAATTTTGACGGGCTCGCCCCGGATGCCGTAATTTACTAGCTGGACAGCGGCTTTTCAATAAATGGTGCTCGCCTATGAATGTCGACTCGCATCAGACTGACACCTTTCAATTGCCCGAGGACCTCATGGACAAAGTTGAGGAACTGTCCGCACGCCTGGGTGAATCCACCCGCGATATCGTCGTGGCTGCCGTAGATCACTTCCTTCGTATTCCGGACGAACAACGAAAAGCTTCGCTGAAAGCTACTTCCATAAGGCGGCGCGGGTGGTAGCGAATCCGCGTATTCCTGTCAATTGGAAATAGAAGCCAATTGTATCCATTCTGTTACGCATCGGGGTGCCACGGACCCGAGCTTACTCAGGTCCGTGCCCGACCTAACACATTGTTCACTGTTTGAACGCGACCTGGTATGAAATCCGGCGTTCCCGGGATTGCAATTGCCGTCCTGTAGGGGCGGACGGCGTCCGCCCTCATTTGGGCGCATGCCATGCGCCCCTACGGGATATTGCTTCGCTCCGCTGACAATAACGGCCTGCATCTCGTGTATTACGAAAATAACAGCGAGTTTGCATTACATCGTAATATCAATGTCCGCCATAATCTTGGCATTCATGAGAGTACCTGGACCACAGGAGGCAGCTTCTGTACAATTGTGGATCGCTGTGGTACAAGGGGGAACCCCCCATTGCTCCATATTCGAGAAAGTCGCGGATATACTCATAACGTGGCAGTCCATATAGGTTAATGTACGCTCTAACGTCAGAGGGAACCTGACTCCCAAGGCTTTCGGCGGAATAGGGACCGTACACGCCGTAAGTTGTGTCTAAGACTAACAACACAGATGCCTGTTCCGACCCTGTAGCTGGCAGAAGCTGGAAATCGGACGACCATGCTGCCCGCGGTGAAGCAAAGTGGATACAAAGTATGCCTACTGCCACGATTACTCCTGTTGACAATACAATTGCTGCTCGTTTCATGTTTGATTCTCCCCCAAGACGTCCTACAAAAGCGGTCAAAAATCTACCATTCCTTGTTATTGACATGCCGGCAAAACGGGTCAAACATACGCTTCACGGCTTCTCACACCATACAGTGTACACGGGAGGGGCCGCTGTCAAATTCCGTAAGGATTGTGAGGTCTCTACGCTACGCAAAATGTGCTCTATGACGAGGATGATATGAAAGTTAAATACAAGCATACCAATATTATCGCGAAGGATTGGCGTTCACTCGCCAAGTTCTACCAAGATGTCTTCGGCTGTGAATTTGTGCCCCCCGATCGCGACCTTCAAGGCGAGTGGCTGTCTAGGGGAACCGGGGTATCCAATGCACATTTCACTGGTGCACACTTGAGATTGCCAGGTCACGGAGAAAGCGGCCCGACGCTGGAGATTTATCAATACATGGAGAACAAACCCAGGTCGCCTGTAGCGGCAAATCGTGAGGGGATTATGCACTTGGCCTTCGAAGTAGATGATCTCCAGCAGGCCGTTGCGGATGTTCTGAGTCACGGAGGCAGCAAGGTCGGTGATATCGCGTCATCGGAAGTGAGCGGGGTCGGCACACTGGCCTTCATATATCTTGCCGATCCGGAAGGCAACATCATTGAGCTTCAGACGTGGAAATGAGAAGCCCCAACAAAGAGGTCAATTCGGCTCTTGGCTCATCTCGTATGACGCATCTTGAAAAAACGGTCAAAATGTCTCTGCGGTCCCTGTGTTTTCCGCGGAGAACTATTGCTGGAACAGCTTTGAGCCGCTGACTCGGAACTGCTCCGGCAACATGGGACGTTCAGAGGGATCAGGAAATCAAACCCGAGTTCGGGTTTATCCGGAAACCATATAAACAGCAGTTGGGCGGGTTTTGACGGACCCGGTATCGGTCTTTGCAAGGGGTACCACTTGATCGAGATCTACGTTGATGCAGACGGGTGTCCGGTAAAGGAGGAAGTCTATCGAGTGGCCCGACGCTATGGGCTAAAAGTCTACGTGGTTTCCAACTCCACGATAAGAATTCCACAGGAGGAATTATTTGAGCTAGTCATAGTTAAAGATCAATTTGATGCCGCAGATGATTGGATTGTGGAGCATGTTCGTGAAAACGATATCGCTGTATCAGCAGACATTCCGCTTGCCGCGCGGTGTCTTGAAAAAGGCGCTCGCGTGCTCGACCCGAAAGGGCGTGTCTTCACTAAAGAATCAATCGGTGGTGTTCTAGCGAATAGAGATTTGATGGCCCATCTCCGGGACCTGGGGAATTTTACGGGAGGTCCGGGTCCTTTCGCAAAGCGAGACCGGTCCCGTTTCCTTCAAAATCTCGACGGCGTAATCCAGGCATCTTTGAAGACAATGCGACAAGCATAATGGGACCGGTCTATGGCAAGACTGTTTCTTGCTTATCGGCGGAGGGTAGTCGGGGAACCCGGAGGTCGCACACAGGGTTCCCCGGTTAATCCGGCTGGAATCACTTCAGAGTTTCTTTAGCGGCGGTAACGGTGTTCTGCATCAGCATTGCAATGGTCATGGGGCCGACACCGCCGGGAACAGGTGTTATGGCCGCTGCCTTTTCTTTCACTTCGTCGAAAGCGACATCACCGACAAGTTTGAATCCTTTTTCCGTGCCGGGGGCCTCCACCCTGTTAATGCCCACGTCGATCACAACTGCGCCCTCTTTCACCATGTCGCCTTTGAGGTACTCAGCACGGCCTATTGCCGCGATAATGATGTCCGCAGCTTTGCACCTCTCCTTTATATTCTTGGTCTTCGTGTGGCACATGGTTACCGTAGCGTTCATGTTTCGCTGATCGAGCATGTTGCACAAGGGCCTGCCCACAATGTTGCTCCGGCCGAGAATTACCACATCCGAGCCCGAGGTCTCGAAGCCGCCTCGTTTGATCAGCTCGATCACGCCCGCGGGCGTACACGGGAGAAAACGTACCTCGCCAATGCTGATTAGCCCCACATTGTACGGGTGGAAGCAATCTACATCCTTCTCGGGCAGGATCGACCGAAGGATCTGGGTTTCAGGGATGTGCTTGGGAAGAGGAAGTTGGCATAGTATGCCGTGAACGGATTTGTCTTCATTGTATCCGTCGATCACTTTGAGAAGCTGTTCGGTAGTGGTCTCAGCGGGAAGTCTCGATTCCAGGGACTTGATCCCGATATATTCGCAAGCCTTTTTCTTGTTACTTACATACACCTTTGACGCAGGGTCCTCGCCGACAAGTATGACCGCTAGGCAAGGTTCAAGACCTTGTGCCTTCAGTTTTCCCACCTCGACTTTGAGTTCATCTTTGATTTGCTGAGATACTTCATTACCACTGATGATTTTGGCCGACATATACCTTCCTCCTTTTTATTTTAGGGCAAGTTAACCTAGGAAATGCTGTGTATTGCATTTCTCTGAAGTTCAAGAACCACCACAAGTTTTTCTCCGAGTGGTTACCCGGCAACCTTGAGTGTGACCCGGGGAACAGATGTTTTCTCCAAGACGTCCGAGCGAGTTCAACTCACGTCGGATTCCAGCGCTGCTGCAATCTTTTCTATGGCCTGGAGTATAACCGGATCGTCCAAGGACGGCGGCCTGCTCTCCAAGTCTGCTGCTGCTATTTCTTCTGAAAAGGGGAGTATTCCCACAAGAGGAATTCCATCGAGGTTCTTGTGAAGGAACTCTTCCTCTCTGGCGTTTCGTACCTTGCTTCCGACTGCCGCCACTCTGTGAAGGCCGATATCTTTTGTAAGCTGCCGAACTTTGGTTGCGGTTTCGATGCTGCGTTGACCGGGTTCGACCACCACGACCAGCCGATCCACACCCTGAGCGGTGCCTCGTCCGAGATGCTCGATGCCCGCTTCCATGTCCATCACGACTCGGTCCTTTTGATAAAGGACAAGGTGATTTATCAGGGCCTTGAGCAGTGCGCTTTCGGGGCACACGCAGCCGCTTCCGCCTTTCTTGATCGTGCCCATTACCAGAAGCCGTACGCCATCTTTTTCTCTGCCCAATGACTCGGGAAGATCATCGACGCGGGGATTCAGTTTGAAGAACCCCCCCACAGTTCCGGGTTTGGCGCCTGTCCGTTCGAAAATGAGCGCCTCCATCTTCGAAATCGGAACAAGATCAGTCGTATCTATGCCCAGCGCGGAGCCGAGGTTTGCATCGGGGTCCGCGTCCACGGCAAGGACTCTATAACCTTTCCTTGCCCAGTACCGAGCCAACAGACTGCTCAGGGTGGTCTTACCCACTCCACCCTTTCCTGAAATTGCTATCTTCATCACGATCCCCGTTCGAGTTTCAACTGTAGCTGGTTGTAAAGTTATGTAGCAATTATTGGGCCAAGTAGCGAAAGAATTCTATTCCCGGGAAGCCTTGAGTAATTCAAGAACCGCCATCTGTCCCGAGACCGCCATGTCCTCCGCGCTGAAAAACCGATCCGCTGTTTCGTCGAACAATACGCTGGCTTCCGCGGGAAATTCTTCATCCCCGCGCCACAATATGCACGTTATGGGCAAACAGGGAAAATATGTCAGCTCCACGGCCGCGTCCCCGGTTTGAAGGATTTTGCCCCGCAAAATTTTCCCGGCCTTGAGCATCGGAGCAGAGTCATTTCCAAAAGCGCTGATAAGCATGTCTCGGGTACGCCGGTTGAAAGCGGGTTCGTAAAAATGGCCTTCCTTGAATTCCCTAAAATGCTTCAGGTTTCCCGTCGGACGGATTCCAGGAGCATTATTCAAATAATGAAGAGTAAGAATGGCCAACCAGATCGGGGCCTCTTCACCGGTATCAACAATTGAGAACCTGTGGGTGCCCACCTCCAGGCCAATCTTCCTGTTCAAGTGAGGAACAATGACCGAGCCGCCCTGAAAATCAGCCTTGGCTTTCTCGGCTAATCGACTCGGATCTTCTCGACTGAAAATCTCCAGAGCTATTTTCAGGGCCTGCTCGTAGTTGTCCTGCTTCGGGAGTTCTGGACGAGATAAATCTTTTATGTTCAACATGAGTACTTGATCGTATATTCTTTGGAGTCCAACACGCTCCCATTGTTGGCGCCGCCGGCGCCAGCATTCAGGAATACCTCTCGAACCGGACTTCAGATCGCGATGCGACTGACCGAGAGGACGTGATCCAGAACTTTCAGCGCCTTCACAGTTTTGTCATCGGGCCTCGAGTCGGTATTCAGGAAAAGTAGAGCTGCCCCACCTTGTTCCTGTCGCGCAAACTGCAAATGAGAGATGTTTACTCCACGTTCCGCAAGATAGGAGCCCACTTTCCCGATTATGCCGGGCTTGTCCAAGGCATCGATGAGCAGCATGTTCCCTGAAAGATCGAATTCGCCCCGGTAAGGACCATACCGGCACATTCTCGATTCATTACCAAAAAGAGTGCCCTCCACCACATATGCATCGCGCTCCGTAGTAAGCTTGTAGCGGAGCAGGGAAGTAAAGGCTTCTCCCTTGCTCACCTTGGTCTCGGAGACCACGATACCTCTCTCCTTAGCCACCATTGGGGCGTTTACCTGATTGACTTCCTCTTTCATCAGAGGAGTCAGCAATCCGGTGAGAAAAGAAGTGGTGATAGGGCTGAGCGCCATGCTGCTCACTTCTCCCGAGTATTGCGCTTCGACATTCTTGATCCCGGTCTGAGTCAATTGACCAAGAAAAGAACCAAGCCTTTGAGAAAGATCCAAGAACGGTTTTAGAGTGATCAAGGCCTCTCCGGAAACCGCCGGTGCATTCACTGCATTACGAATAGTGCCGTTGATCAGGTAGTCTCTTATCTGATCGGCCACTGCAATCGCGACATTGTCCTGGGCCTCTTGAGTCGCGGCGCCCAGGTGAGGAGTGCATATGACCCGATCAAGACCTACCAGTCTGGATTCACCTGGCGGTTCCTGAACAAAGACGTCCAAAGCAGCTCCCGCCACTTTACCCGACTCAATGGCATCGGCAAGCTCGTCTTCATTTACCACAGGCCCTCTTGAACAATTGATTATCCGTACTCCGTCGCGCATCTTGGCAATATTTTTTGCGCTTATGAGACCCCTCGTTTCATCCGTGAGCGGAACATGCAGAGTGATTATATCGGATTCTTTGAATACCTCATCCAGAGAGCAGAGTTTGACACCTATCTGCTTTGCCTGTTCCGGAGACAGGTACGGGTCGTAGGCTGCCACATTCATGCCCAATCCCCTGGCCCGATCTGCAACAACGGAGCCTATCTTACCCAGTCCGATCACTCCCAGCGTCTTGTTGCAAATTTCGGTGCCGGAGAATTTTTTCTTCTCCCATTTGCCCGCTTTCATAGAGGCATTCGCCTGGGGTATATTTCTAACCAATGCCATCATCATGGATATGGCATGTTCGGCAGTGGTTACTGTATTTCCTCCCGGAGTATTCATCACCACTATGCCCCTCTTGGACGCGGCCGGGATGTCCACATTGTCCAGACCGGCGCCGGCCCGACCGATGACTTTCAGATTGTCCGCAGAGGCTATGATATCCGCTGTGACCTTGGTAGCCCCTCGAATAGCCAACCCATGGTATTGGCCGATAATTTGTTTCAATTCTTCCGGACTGAGGCCCACCTTAACGTCCACTTCGATCTCGCCTGACTCACGAAGGATTTTCACACCTAGTTCGGACAGATTGTCAGATATCAGGACCCTCACAGCCCACTCCTCCTTTTCTCATGAAAGATCCAACATAGCTTCATAATTGGGGTGGTCATGAAAAGACCGCCGTATTGTTACCAGTTAGAGCCGAATGTGTCAAGCCGGCTGCGGATTAACACCTGTCCGGCTGCCGTGGGAATTGAGCGCCAGTCGCGTGATAAATCATTGCACTGCCACAACAAACACCAGTAGGAGCCCGGCTATGGCTAAGACCACCAGGGGAGGCGACCCTATCGCAACCGGAAAAGGACCCGCCTCTTGTGCCACAGCTACGCCGCCGGAACTGTTTTCGTAAGCGCTCCCGGTCGGTGCAGGAGCAGGCAATTCAGTATCGTAAGCGAATTGTGGCAGGTCAATTTCATCATCGAGACCCGCCTCCGGTTCCGGATACAGGAGCACTTCTGCAAGAGGGATTTCTTCAACCTTTGCTCGTGAATTCCTGCTTCCTTTGTCACGGAGTCCCGGTTCGGAGGGGTCCGTCGCTTCTGATCCTGTACTTACCATTGAAGAAGGTTCATCGCTTTGCTTTTCTCGCGGCATGATGATCGATTTGGTTGCCCCCTGGTTTGATGTGTCAATGTCTGCCGGGAAGTGTTCGTCGTGTCGTGGAAAGTTCCATGATTTCCGTTGCTACCCCGACTAACCCATGGTACTTTAAAAGCAGTTGTTTGGAAAGCAAAAGGGGGAGGGCATATGAAATCATCTGGACCCGGTGATATTAAGAGTGTGATTGCCGAACTGATGGAGAATCTCGGGACTGTAGGGCTATTCATGCTTGGTGAAGCACGATCGTTTTTGCGCAAAACGTGGGGAGCTTCCCGCGAGGAGTTTTATGCGGCGGTTGATCAGACGGCCCGAACGATGAAACAGTCCGGTAAGACGGCAGCGGAGGATATTGAACGAGCGGCAGAAAAGATCAAGGCTTCCTGGGACTTATTAAATAAGGAGAAGAACCTGGAATGGGACACCTTTCTAACCGAACTCAAATCCAGGTTGGAAAAGGCAGGTAGTATTACTCGCGAAACATTCGACCTTTGCGTAAACCAGGCTAAAAACGCCTTGGATAAGCAATGGAGCTCCACGGGCCGTGTAGGGGAGGAACATCTGAAAGCAATACGGCAACAGACAGAGCAGATGGCCGAGAGCTTCAAGCATCAGTGGGGAGTTTTCCGGGACCAGATGCAGAAAGCGAGTAACAAGATTGATCGTGCTATAGAAGCGGCCTGGGAAGAATTGAAAAAGAAATAGCAACATCTCTGGAGCTTGTAGTCGCAGTGTCTTGCGAAGAACGGTGAAAATGGTTTACCTCGTTAGGCATTTCTTGAGTCAAGTTCTCCTTTTCTATTTGTCTCTTGTGCCGATCCGCCGGAGTGGGCTCCCATCCGACAAGGAGCGATGGAAAGCTTCTGTTAAGGGGTCTTCCTCAGGCGCGCTTTTACCGGTATTCTGTAGTAGTTCGCAGAAGTTTTCTCCCTATCCGGAGTGTCTATTGACCCCCTCACAGACCGGTGAGACGGGCGTCTCGCCTGTCAATAAAGAGGACGGGCAAGATGCCAGTCGCCACCGAATCATTTTCTTTTTCGGACAAAATTTTCGAGAATTGCTATACCAAATTCGCCACTCGGTCACTTCCTATCTACTTCTATGTTTCCAATGGGTCTTGATTCCGATCTCAAACACATCGCTCTCGCACGGTAAGCCCTTCAGGGAAGGAGGCCCATGCTGGTCGTCGGATTGACTGGAGGTATTGCCTCGGGTAAAAGTACTGTAAGTAACATGTTCCGAGATGCGGGCATCGCGGTGATCTGTTCGGATGACCTGGCACATGAAGTGGTGAAACCCGGCTCACCCGCGCTCGAAGAGATCCGAGAGACTTTCGGGAAGGATTTCATCGACGATAATGGCAACCTGGACCGGGCGGCCATGGCAAAACTGGTTTTCCGAGACGAACACAGGCGCAAGGTTTTGGAATCCATCATTCATCCTCGTATCGAAGAGGAGCGGGCGAGGATGATTCAGGAACTTGCACGTCAAGGCCGAAACATAGTCGTGGTGGATGTGCCGCTCCTCTATGAAAGTGGTCTGGAAAGACTTTTCAACAAAATCATTGTGGTTTATGTACCTTCCAGGATTCAAATGGAGCGGTTGATAGCCCGCGACCGAATGTCCCTGGAGGCGGCACGTTCGAGACTGGATTCTCAAATGCCCATTGAAGACAAGAAGGGTCGAGCGGATTGGGTCGTTGACAACACCGGTTCGCAGGAACAAACGCGGGAGCAGGTCCTGACGATAATCGCGGAACTTGAATCGATTGCTCGGTCCCACGACGTGCGCCGAGGTACGAAACCATAATGAGAAGAAGTTCCTTGAGACGAAGTTGCGTGACCGAAACCGGTTGCTAAAATGCTCAAGCAAACCGAGAGGTAAAGTGGAAACTCTTATCGGCATCGCTATATGGGTGGCGATTTTTTTAATTTGGTATTGCCGCACGTACCCTGAGAAGGTGAAAGGGCTAATGCCAAGTCCTGGAATCTCTCTGAGATGGCCCAGTCGGAAAAAAGGCACTCCTTCAACGCTGAGGACCGTCGCCGCATATCGTGATTATAAATCGCTCGTTGAGACGGTGGAATCCATATGTGCGAAGGAGCAATTCGGCTCATCCGATGCCGCAGTCATGGTGGAAGCGGTCAAACACCTGATGGAGATGGAGCCTGCCAGCGGACAGATCTGGGAAGCTTACGCTTTGGATTCTCTGGAAACCGCGGTCATCACGTGTGACGATTGCCGAATCCCTGTGGAGAAAACAGTTAAGAAGACAGGAGTAAAAATATATTGCAAGAAATGCGGAAAATGGTTGGCTCTCAAGAACTCGAAGGTCACAGTGATTGATCCGGGCAGGGGTGATTTCGAGGATTGGGAAAAATGACTGAAAGGCTTTCCGGAAGAGAATTTGCCAACATGAGTGGCGATAGGGGGTAGCCTGATGCGTGCGTTAATCATTGTGGTCATCGCGTTACTCGCAATTATTTTCGTGGGCGGGTCCGTAAATGTCGGAAGCGCACCTATCTTTCAGCACATGGATTCACTGCTTCGGACGGACGTTCTTATGGACCTTCATTACTCGGTTTTCTATTTTCTTTATCGTGGCGAAGACAACGCTGCTGCCGGATTGTCCCGTACCAAATCTGATTTGGAACAATTTCAGGATAAACCGGCGGGCATTGACAAGCGCGGCTATCAGCGAAAAGTTGACGAAGCCTCCAGGTAGCGGGTTGATTCCGGGATTTGTATGCCGCGGTTTGCGGACCGCATGCCATCCGGAAGCGGTTGTCGAAGCGCTCTTATCGTAGAGATATCGAGCTGAGAGGTGTTGTAACTACCTCTTAGCAAACAAGGTGAAAAGGTTTTCACGTTGATGTCGATGGAATGCTCGAAACGGGGTAACACCATGCGAACGATCTCCTGGAAAGATGTCAATAGCCAAGAATTGAACGAGAACGTCACGAGGAAAATGATCTGGGGTGACCGAGTAATGGTTACGCGGTGGGAATTGGCGCCGAACACGTCCTTTGGCGTCCATGATCATGTGTCCGAACAGGTGACGATGGTGGAACGTGGTTCCGTCACCCTTCTGTTCCCTGGGGAAGAGGACCGCACATTGATGGCAGGAGAGATGCTTATCATACCGTCCTCGAAACCCCACGGAATAGAGGTGGGGCCGGAAGGCTGTACGGCGGTGGACATTTTTTCTCCAATACGGACCGACTTCATCGAGGGCACGGAGACTTATATAAAGGCTGACGCGCAACATGATGCTTCGAAACGTGAAGCCAAGCAGGTGGATGCATACAGCCAGCTTCAAGGATTTCTCCATGCTGCGGGCATAAAAGTCGCGCTGGACGACATCAAGGAGGTCCCGTTGGAATTGTTGGCCCGTTATGTTTATGAGCGAGGAGGCATAACACTGGGTCAATTGCGAACTGTGCTGGGATTGGATAAAGACCAGGCAAAGGCCCTTTTGAGGCAGTGGAAGCATGGAGATGACCATAGCGAAGCCAGCTACAAACGGAAGCTCGAACGGATGATCGTGTTACCATCATCATGAACGAAGCCAAAATCAAGAAGATAAAACGGACGGTCAAGGGCAACTTTGACCAGAGCCCGGCCGAGTATCAGTCGTTCGAAGACCGCTATGGTTTTTTTCGCAGACTGACCGCTATTCTGATCAATCGCATGGAGCTTCCCGTAACCGCTGACATCCTGGACGTAGGGTGTGGGACCGGAGCAAGCAGCCTGCAGATTGTGAATGCGTTACCGGAGTCACGTGTCTGGGGTCTGGATAATTCCGTGGCCATGCTCGATACCGCCCGTTCTCGAAATGGGGAATCGAACCGGCTCACGTTTGTAGAAGGTGACGCAGCGAACCTCACGAAATACTTTCAGATTCAGTTCGATGCGATTATTTACAGCGCTTCCATTTTCCTGGTTCCGGATTACCGGGAGAGCCTGGGACAGGCATGCTCGTTGTTGAAAACAGGTGGTAGCGTGGGGCTGACTTTCATGGATGGGTTGTACGACTCTGCAGGGAACAATCTCTTCGAGGTTGCCGAACGTACTGCCAAGCAAGGAGTCAGCCTGAAGAAGGTCGTCAATTGGAGTGAATTTGAGGCCTTTTTCGCGCAACACGCTCCTTGGCACAGGTCCTGGATAGAAGATTTTCAGTTGCCCAGGAGTCAACTCCGAGAGTTCTATTCCATCCCGGCCGTCTCGGCAGGAATTTTCCCGGGTATCGAATATTCCGATCGGGTCAAGAAGGTCGGTCGCTTGTTCGATAATATGCCCAAAAAACAAATCCTGACGCGATGGCGAATCATGATCGGGCGGAAGGAGGGATGACGATCACCAAGTTGCGTTACGGGGTAAGGCGCTCTCGGAGCGACAACACGTGCTGATCCAGCCATATCTCTGACAATAACATGGGCCACCGCCTTGTGCCACAAATCAAGTTTGCTGACCCCAGAATTACACAGAATTACAGAATTATGGATAGCTTTTTCCTTTGATATCCCGAGCAACCCTACGAACGTGCGCGTAAACGCCCTATGTCAGCCGCGAGCGGTCGGCTGATCAGATGCACTGAACGTAGAGTACTTTGCAGGCATGGCACTCGACAGGAGCGATCAACCATTAGACTCTTTAACAGTCTCTTTCATTGGCAGCAGCGTTGGTTTAGCACTCGGCGTGCGGTCTAACGTAGGCCGTCGGGATCGGGCGGGATTAGCGTCTTCCCATCTGGACTTCGCCCTAAAAATCGTGTACTAATCCGCCGTATTTCCGGTGTTACTACAGATCGGAGCGTGAATACTATCCAGCCACCGTTTCCCATGATTTGATTGCCAAGCCAGTGATAGCGAAGCCCATCGGCGCTAAGCCCGTTTCCACCTGTGAAGTTGGCCGATGAACGATTGAAGTCATATCGAACGTCAGCGACAGGACTGTCAAAGACGAGCGCGAATTCGAAGTTGTGCAGCGGCGCATCAGTAATGTTCTTGAAGCCGATCTCCCAAGAGTCCGATTCTCCGGGCGGCGTGTTTTTCATCTTCTGGAAGTAGAACTCGTAGCTCGCGAGCGCAGGATGAGGCAGGCCAAGAGGAGGTTTGATTGGAAGACGAAAGATCGCCGACATCAACTCTCCGAAGGGTCCGCCCGCCGCTGGATCGCAGTTCAACGGAAGAGAGACTTTCCGAAAATCGATGCGTTTGAGCGGTGCAATAAGAGGCGGCGCCTCGACATCGTGCCGTAGTATCGGGATTATACGGATGGAGTGATCGTTGAGCTTGCGGTACAAGGATGCATGGTATTCCGCTTGCACCCACTTCGAAGCTAGAGCAGCTGGGGAAAGCACGTACAGAAATATGTCCGCGGAGCTTAGGCCCGCCTCGATCTCACCTGGAATGGAGTCACCGGGACGGATGTCCCAAGTATCGAAAAATACCTCGACCCCGTTCCTTCGTAGGCATTCCGCCAGAGCCGTTACAAACGGCTTGTCGCCTGACTGATGGCTCAGAAAGACCTTGTACGTCGCCATAACTCGTTGTTCCTGACTCAAGTTGGGATTGTCGCTCAAGTTGATGACCAGGTCGAGGCCCAGGTTGATACTTGGGTTGGTGCTCAGGTTGATAATGAGTGGAGAATGCTACTAAACCACCTAGCAAACAAATTAAAATTGCGGACCCTATTATCATACTGGTCCGCATAGTAACGGGCGTATTTGGGAATCTTGGGGACGCCATACTTACTTTATTACGGCCTCGGCGAACCTCTCGGACCCGGCTTTCGGCATCGGGTGGGTTGCCCCCGTGCTCAGGTACACTTTGCCTTATGGCACTTTCTACCATTCGATCCGCCACCAATGTCAATCCGGAAGCGATCTCAGAGACATAAGAAGATCACGAAAGCTGCCAGGGCCAAGATGCTCCTCACGACATGCAGTCGGTTCCATCGCCTGAGAAGGTCAGCTGCCAGGTCCGATCCTACGTCGAGTTCGGTGTCCAACAATCTTTTGTTAACAGGCATGATGACTATTAGAGTGAAAGGTATAACAGAAAAGAATACGAGGCCGCCGACGAGCCACCAGTAACTTGAGCCCATTCCACAGGCCACTACCGCGGCCAGAGACCCGAAGAATGCTAGAGATGCCTGCATCACGGCAGCCCTCTTATAGCTGGGACGCCATTCGGTTACCGCTATTTGAGTTCCGCACTTCATCCTGGCCGGATGCTCCACGAGATTTATGTATATGGCCGCGCCGGTGAAGATCCCGCATGCCAGAGTCGCAATGAATTCCAGAATCTTGGCCATCTTCCCCCCTCATTTCTATAAATCTGCGACGCTGGTACTTATCTTAAGATACTGGAATACGAGCTATTTCTTGTCAATCGGCTTCTTGTCGGCCTTGTCTTCCAACTGTTTCTTGGCCTGAAGGTAAAGCTGTCGTATTTCTTCGATGCGGTCCTGGGAAACGGAGTATTTGTCCCCGACTCCTGGAAGGGGCTGGTTCATCTGATGGCTAATCCACTGGTCTGAGGCGCCGGGAGCATTCTGAGAAGTAACTTGTGCCGACACGGGTCCGAATTGAGCGGCAAGTATGATCAATGCCATTACTGGCAAGACACTTCGTTTCATTTGTTTTCTCCGAAGGCCGATGAGAAGGAGCGTACAGCGCCACGACGGCCTGCTGGGCATTGGAGAGTCATTAGCATAAAATAAGAATGATTTCCAGGAGATTCATTAATTACCGGGGCCGGATCAAAAAACCGGGAGGACCCTTCCGCAAGAGGTCCTCCCAGCTTTCAACAATCAATACTCTCGGAGATTACTTTTGATCGCTCCATTTCCCGTATTTTTCTCTAAGGATCCGGTGTAGGATCTTGCCTGTCCCTGTTCTGGGCATTTCTTCTTCTTTAATGAAATCAACACTCTTGGGAACTTTGTAACCGGCTATTTTGCCCTTCGCGAACCTCTTGATCTCTTCTTTCAATTCTTCAGTAGGCTCTTTGTCTTCGTGAAGAATGACCACTGCATGGATTGATTCTCCCCACTTGTCATGGGGTATCCCTATTATGGCGACATCCTTGATTGCGGGATGAGCGCCCACGGCATTTTCAACTTCCGACGGAAAGACGTTCTCTCCGCCGGTGATTATCATGTTCGCCTTTCGGTCAACCAGGACATAGAATCCATCGGGATCACGGTAACACATGTCGCCGGCGGTAAACCACTCGCCGTGGAAAACTTCTTTAGTCTTTTCAGGAAGGTTCCAATATTTCGTGAACAGCATGGGTGTGCGTGCGTAGAGTTCGCCCACTTCGCCGTCAGGCACTTCTTGACCTTCTTCGTTCAGCACTCTAATGCGGTCTATGCCGAATATTTCGCGGCCGATGGTGCCCAGCTTTCGCAACTGGTCTTCAGGCCGACAAAGAGTCACAAGACCCGCTTCCGTCGAGCCGTAAGCTTCCCACAGTTCGGAGTTCTTGAAGAAGTCCAGTATGGCTAGCTTCGTGTCTTTCCGAATCGGCGCGGAGGACACGAGTAATTGACGCATGCTTGACACGTCATACTTCTTCTTGATCTCGTCCGGAAGCGACAGGATCATGATGTAGTGGGTTGGCACAAGCGATGAGAATGTAATCCTGTGTTTGGCAACGGTCGCCAGGAAATCTTCAGGGTTAAAACTGGCCTCGTTATAGACACAGACCGGCGCGGTCACGATTGTGTAAGGGAATGAATAGAATATGGAGTTAACGTGGCACATAGGCATAACCATCAAAGGCTTGTCAGTGGGTCTTATGCCCGTGTTTGAGATATTCAGATAGTATTGGGCAAGATAGCTTTCGTGGCTCCTTACCACGCCTTTGGGTTTGCCGGTTGTGCCGGAGGTGTACATGAAAGTCCAAGGGTCCTCCGCGTCTACAACTATCCCCGGTTCCTTGGCGGATGCGGCCGCGAGCCACTCCTCATAACCCACATATCCTTTCGGGACCTCGTCACCTGGTTCCCCCATAAGTACGTAATTTCCGGCCGGAATCGGAAGCTTGTCTTTGATTCCGTCGATCAACGGGACGAAGGACTTTTCGACGATCAAGGCTTTGCACCCGGAATCGTTGAGAATGTACTCAATTTCCGGCCCTGCCAGCCGGAACATCAGGGGAACGCATACCTGTCCCCCCTTTGCGCTTCCCGCATAGATTTCCATCCATTCGACTCGATTGAACGCGAGCACTGCGAATCGGTCGCCTTGACCGCATCCCATTGACTTCAGCCCGTCGCTTAGACGACAGCTACGCTCGTTCCACTCGCGAAAAGTGAGGTCCTTTTTCTTGTCCTGGCAACCTAGTTGGTCAGGATAGTGGATCGCGTGTTCGGCAAGTACGGTTCCCATGGGAATCCACTTACTGATTGTCATGTCTACCTCCTGCTGATCGGTACCTTGATGATGGTGTTGAGATTGAGCGCCACACAGCATTCACTTCCCTTGAGCTTGGAGCGGGGGATTGCCCCGTTGCCCGCGGCGAGGAATTCACACCCTGGAGTTAGTATGGACAATGCTCAATGCCCGTAAGTGCTATCAGGATCAGTTGTCACGGCTTTATGGATACCTGGGAACCGCCACGTCCTCCCAGGAGAAATCTGATATTAAGCAAGCCACTCTCTCTGACGATATCTCTGCTGAGACAGAGCCACGTGAATTTCCATTAACCGTCTGCGGCTTCCCGCTGGGGTCGGAAGTCGCACGCCGATTCTTGCTTTGTTCTTGAAGTCTGATCGAGAATTACAACGCATGTCGTGAAAAAGAAAGGTGTCACGCACAAGCTTCTCAGTTCTCGATAGTGAGGTTCGTAGATTCGTGATGGCGGTCTGCAACACTTTTCCGCGAACTAGTGGAAGTTGCCTCAATCAGCTTGACATGATTGTTTCTATCAGATTAATTGGTTTGTTGAGGACTGAGGTCCTTTCCGGTTACTTATCATAGGCACTTACAAAATCACTGTCAACATCATTATCACCAGAGAAGGAGCACCGGAAAACCATGGATCTCTTTGCAAACATCAAGGTTTTGTCGCTGGAGCAGGCAACGGTTCTGCCCTATCTTACCTACCGCTTGGCTATGGACGGCTGCCGAGTAATACGTCTTGAGCACCCGGTCTTCGGAGACCCAAACAGGCTGATTGGTGATCCTTTTCTGGAAGGCGAAGAGCGTATGAACAGCTATTACATGGCCATAAATTCAGGCAAGGAGGCCATGACTCTCAACTTGGCCGACCCGAGAGGACAGGAGATTCTCAAACGACTCCTGGTCGAGCTGCAAGTGGATATCTTTGCCACAAACCAACTGCCCCGCAATTACACGAAGCTCGGTGTTGATTACGATTCCCTAAAGAAAATAAAACCGGACATAATCTGGCTGGGGATCACCGGTTTCGGCCCGGACAGCAATGAAGTTGCCTATGATCCTATTTTACAAGCCCGTGGGGGTCTTATGGAATTGACAGGAGAACCGGACGGGTCACCGGAGGTGGTTGGTGTTCCGTTGCCGGACATGGGGACCAGCGAGCACGCGTACGGTCTGACCATGAGGGCCCTTTTCATTAAGGCCATGACCGGCCAGGGGAGTCGCATCGATATCTCGATGTTCGACAGCACAGCTTCATGGTTGACGGTCCCCATTACAATGACTTCCTCTTTCGGCAAAAAGATTTCCCGCCGCGGAAACACGCATGAGTTCTTTGCACCGGTTTCGGTCTATCCCACGAATGACGGCTATGTCTACATTGCGGTGGGCAATGACAAGCAATTCCAGGCTTTTTCGTCGCTTCCCGAATTTTCGGCCCTGAACAAAGAAGATTACAAAAAGAATGCGGGGCGGATTCGTGATCTAACCAATCTTAACAATGCGATTTCCTCTGTAACTTCAACCATGAGCACCGAAGCGCTACTCAGGTTAATGAATCAGATTGGAGTCGCAGCTTCCAAAATCAACACCATCCAAGAAGTTGCTGCCGATCCATTGATCAGCAGCAAGTTGCTAAAGGCGGTGGATGAGAAATCCGGGTTCGAGTTGACACTTGCTCCGCCACCGGTATCGACTCCGTTTCTGGAGGCCAGACGAAGGAGACTCTCGTTTCCTCCGCGCTTCGGCGAACATAACGAGAAAATCCTGGTTGGTGAACTCGGTATGTCTGGAGACGCCCTTGCAGGGCTGAAGACTGATGGCGTGATTTGACACCTCGCGCCGTTTGGATTCTTATAAGCTTTGCGGACCGCACCGACTTGCGAAAAATAGGCCGCAGAGTGATTTTCCACAAGGTGATTAATCATGGGTGTTGCAAAGTACATAAAGAATGAAAAAGACGCGATCTTGGAAGTAATTCTCCAATCCGGGATCAAGGTCAAAGCCGGGTATGGTCCGAAAGATCTCGAAGAGGCGGGATTTGATTACGAGAATGATTTGGGAGAACCCGGTCAATACCCGTTCACAAGGTCAATACATGCGGAAGGCTATCGTTCCAGAGAATGGACCACGCGCCAATATTCCGGGTTCGGCACACCTCAGGAAACGAATGAACGCTTCAAGCTTCTGATCTCGCACGGGCAGAGCGGTCTCAATGTGGCCTTCGATCTACCCACACAGATGGGGTACGATTCGGACAACCCGAGGGTTGAAGGGGAGGTCGGCCGTGTCGGCATGGCGGTAGACACTCTCCGGGATTTTGAAATCGCCTTTGACGACATTCAACTGGACAGGATTGGTTCGGGCCTCACCATCAACGCCGTGGCCTCTGTAATGCTCGCCATGTACCAGGCAATGGCCCAGAAACGAGGATTTGACGTAAAGAGGATCAGCGCAACCCCGCAGAACGATATCCTCAAGGAAATGATAGGCCGCGGCGCGTGGATATACCCCGTAAACGATGCGGTACGCCTGATAGGCGACACCATCGAGTATTCCATAACGACGCTTCCTCGCTGCAATCCGGTCTCCGTTTGCGGCTATCATATTCGTGAATCGGGTGCGACCCCTGCGCAGGAGATAGGCTTTGGCCTGGAGATCGCCAATGCCTATATTGATGAAGCCATTTCGCGCGGGCATTCCGTGGATGATGTCGCGCGTAGAATAACTTTCAACTTCAATATATTCGGGAATCTGTGGGAACAAGTGGCCAAGTTCCGGGCCGCGAGAAAACTCTGGGCGAAAAACTTGAAAGAGAAGTACGGGGCCAAAGATCCGAGAGCGATGCATCTCAGGGGCTTATTCGGCGGAGGCGGCTTCGGGCTTACCAAAGCCCAGCCCGAGAACAACATTATGCGAAGCGCGTATTATGCGCTGGCCGCGGCCCTTGCGGGCGCACAGACAACCGCTTTGTGTTCCTTCGATGAAGCGTTTACAATTCCAACGCCGCGTGCAGCCCTGTTGTCACTGAGAACGTGTGAATTGCTTATGGATGAGATCGGCCTCCGTGACACGGTTGATCCGTTGGCAGGATCATATTTCATTGAAACGCTCACTAAGCAGATGGAAGAAAAGATCCAAGAAGAGCGGGCAAGCATACAAAAAGTCGGCGGGATGATTCAGGCCGTGTCCACAGGGTTCGTTCAGAAATTGGTGGCTCTGCAGGCATACGAATGGGAAAAGGGACTCAAAAAAGGGGAATACATTAAGGTCGGTGTAAACAAGTATGTGGATGAAAAAGAGCATGACGTTGAGTTACATGAGTACGATCCGGCTACCCAGGAGAGACAAATCAGTTCATTGAAGCAAGTCAAGGCGGAACGCAGCGACTCGGAAGTCAGACGTTCTTTGAGCGAACTGGAAAAGGCTGCTCGCGCCAAAAAGAACGTCATGCCTGTGCTTGTGGATTGTTGCAAAGCGTACTGCACCGTAGGCGAAATGGCCGATGTCTTCAGAGAAGTCTTCGGAGAGTTCCGAGAACCGAACATCTTCTAGAAATTCCTGCGCAATCTGGTGAAGCTTCTCTAATACAAGAGACGACCTCGATCTTGATCCTTTAAAGTGGGAGGGAAGGGTGCGCAAAGTGGACCGCAACTCCGGAATACTAAATGAGGAAGAGAGGCTTTCCCTTGAAAAGCGGAGGAGTTATCAGGAGAAGTTTCTCCGCGAAGTAGTTGGAGTCGCTTATGCCGCAGGGACTCCACTCAGAGCTGCGCTTGATAAAGCCGGGGCCAAGCCTGATGATATTCGCACCACCGAAGATCTCGGCAAAATCCCCATCACGAAGAAGAAAGATTTATCCGAAGCGCAAAAGGCTAAGCCTCCGTTCGGAGGTTTCCTAACAGTTCCCGTCCACGAGCTCGTGCGAATACACCAGTCTCCGGGTCCGATATATGATCCAGTGGGGAAGTCTCCGGATTATTGGAGGTGGAAAACTGCGTTGTATGCCGCGGGCTTCCGCTCAGGTGATCTTGTAGTAAATACCTTTGCTTATCATCTCACGCCGGCCGGTCACATGTTCGAGGAAGGCGTGATTGAGCTTGGGGCCACCGTCGTTCCCACCGGCGTGGGTAATACTGATGTTCAGGTCGAAATAATGAGAACTTTGGGTGCAACCGCTTACATCGGAACACCAAGCTTCCTCATGGCAATATTTAAGAAGGCCGAGGAACTGGGCATTCAGCCGGCGAAGGAGTTCAAATTAGAGATCGGGTTCTTGCTCGCGGAGATGGTGCCGGAATCCATGCGAAAAAGGTTTCAGGACGAATACGGTCTCATCGGCCGACAGGGTTATGGGACTGCTGATGTGGGATGTGTTTCATACGAGTGTCCCGTAGCTAAAGGCATGCACGTCCATTACGACGTGATAGTTGAAATTGTGGACCCCCTGACGGGCGAAGTCCTTCCCGAGGATCAGCCGGGCGAAGTCGTAGTAACTTGTAATAACAAGATTTATCCCCTGGTAAGATTCGGCACCGGCGATATATCAAGCCTGGTGACAGATTCATGTCCATGCGGGCGGACCGGGCCTCGTCTGACACGCATAATGGGCCGAGCGGATCAATTGACCAAAGTGAGAGGAATGTTCGTGCATCCTTCACAAGTCGACAAGATCATGGAAAACCACCCGGAGATTGCCAGAGCCCGACTCCTGATCGAACGGCCCCAGGATCAGGATGTAATGACTCTCGAAGTGGAACTGGAAGGGCCTGTGCGAGAAGGACTTGTCCCGGCCATCGAGCAGACCATCCGGGAAGTTCTTAAGCTCAGGGGGTATGTGAAGATCCTGGCGGCAGGGACGTTGCCCGCCGATCACAAAAGTGTCGAAGACGTCCGCAAGTGGGATTAGGGGAGAGGTACACCCTAGCGCTGATTATCACAAGTATTCACGAATTGTGAAGAACAACCTTCCAAATTGGTAGGTGCCGGCCTCCGTGCCGACACATTTTTGCGTATATAAATTGGGCACTTGGCCCGGCAGGGACGCCGGGCCTGATTCCTTCCAAGACAAGCATTGGGTTAATTCGAAACTTTCGAAGCCCGCTCTATATCGAGAAAACGGTAGGGTCGGGTTTTCAAACCCGCCCCTACGATTCGCGCCATAATATAATTCGACTTGATATGTCCACCACAGACCGTGGTCGCTTCACGTTATCCTCAAGAATGGCCCGCGTGGCCGCCATGAGAAGAACATCCGGAGGAGGCCAGGATCTTGTCAGTGCCGGAACAAGCAAATACCGACAAAAGCTTGCGTGTATCCGAAGAACCGCAACTCGGACAAATTACCGGGTCTTTTCCGGAAGAGAAAACAAGGCTCTCAAATTCCTTTTCGCAGTTATTACACCTGAATTCAAATATCGGCATGTCGGACCCCCTTAGCCGCAGCTGCACGCGCCACCGGACGGCGAGTTTAGTTCGGCTATCGGTCCAAACGCGCTCGACTTTATTGTAAGTCCACCGGCTTCTTTGATCAGTTTCATGGCAAAGGGATCGACTATCAATTGCACTCCGTCGAACTTGTGGGTTTCGTCCCCTTCACGTGGCTCATCCAGAGCCAACCCCATGCTGGGGCCGCCTCAACCATAGCCCCCGAAAAAAACCCTCAGTGCCTGTTTTGGACCCGCCTTCTCTTTGAAATAGGCGCGGGACTCATCGTCGATAGTGAACATCATTCCACCCCTGTATTTGGAAAATACGAACGGAAAACCGTTGCGTTTATATTATGCATATATGTCAATGTCCGCAAGTACTAGTTAGGGACCCTCAACCGCCCGATCCCTTAAGAATAGGGCAGAAGAGCGATCCTGGTGGACAGGATTCGTTAGGATGAGGTCCGTTCAGTATGGTGTCCCGACCGGGACTCTTCGCTTGATGCGACGCCTGTCAAAGACAGGATGAAAGCAGAAAAAGGGCTAACGCTACTACAAGTATCAAGCGCAACACTGTCATAATAACCGTGAACTCCTTGCTGGGCGGCCAACGGCGTCACCCGGTGTGTTGTGTACCACAAAAGGATATTTCAGAAAAGCTTGCGCAGAAAATTTCTGACCTTGCGTAATTCCTCCCCAATGGGGGGAGGTCTTCCTCGCTCGTCATAGCCGGTATCCGAGTTGGACGCCTTGGCTCCGGAAGTTTCTTCAGCCTTGGGCGGGTTCAGATACGGGAAACGCGACCCGCCGGATCGGGCAAGCTTCCTGACGATTCCCTCCAGCTTGCCTGAAATTTCATTCTCGCCCATCAATATGGAATCTCCGACCAGGACAAGAGGGACCGAAAACTTTTCAGGCGCGTGAATCGTCTCGAAGTTATTGAAGACTGCCTGATCACGTTTCCGACCAATATCGAAAATTTTCGTGCGGACAGGGTACTTATTCTTGAGGAGCCCGACCAATTCCTTTGCACTCTCACAGTGGGGACATTCACTTGAAGAAAACATCACTATCCACACTGTCTTGGACTTGGCCGGCCGCGCCTTGGAAGGTTTAAGCACCTCCCCTGACGCAGCGAAAATCCCCAAGAACAAGGTCAGCAATCCTGTTTCCACTGCAAAAAGAACTGATCCGGTCCTGGTCATGATTCTATGCGTTTCATCTTCGGTGGAATGGGGTAATAATGGGCAACGTTGCGATGAGTCCTGAAACCGCAAGCCTCCCGTTGAATCAGAAGCCATCGCAGAGCATCTTCCGCCTGTTCCACCAAGTGGTTATAATTGCCGATCGAATCATTCACAAGGGAGATTTCCGGTTTGTCCGAATTTGATTCACCCTCGCGGTATCGGTGGATGATGTCCAAAGCATCCTCGCGGGCCCTAGCAGCCTTTTCGAGTATGTCTTCGAGCTTAATACCGCTGCTACCCAGGCCTTCCGCCATTTCTTTTATTATGTCTATTTCGCAGGACGCTGAGTCCCTGAACATACCCATTTTCAACCTCACCCTTCTGTTGATATCATAAGGCAAGTGTGTTCACAAGTCAGGGCAGTTTTGTATGAACCAAGGATTACAACTTGTGAGAACAATATGATAAACGTATTGTTTGTTTATTCACTTGACTTTTTTTACCTAACATACTATGGTCAAAACACTTTACGTAATCTGACCAGAGGGCGCGTCCGGCCGCTGCCCTGATCAGAAATCAATTCACACTCCCCCATGTGAGGAGGTCACTCATGTCCGGGAAGTATTTCTTTTCAGCCTGGGTTGCCTTATTACTGGCTATCCTGATTGTCCAATGCGCGATTACCGCGCCGGCTCAAGCGTACCGAATTTGCACGTTCAAAGGGACGGTAATTGACAACGGCTGGCGCTCCATGACGGTTAAGTCGGGCAATCAGTGCGCCGAAGTCAACGTAGGCTGGAGGACGAAGTACATGCCCAACCGCCGGCCTTGCATCGGTGAACGCGTTGCTGTCGATTTCATGTTGGAAGACGGGTACATGAAAGCCACAAAAGTGGTCAGTCTCACGCCGCCTGTGCCCGAAGCCCAGTGTTTTCCGCCCGCGCCGCCGAGCGGTACGGTTTGCGGCAAACCTGTTGCGGAAGAAGTAGTCACCGATACTTGCGCACGACCAAGGGCGATATGTTCCACCAAGCCGCCGGCTCACGTAGCTGATCGTAATTGGGTCCCCAAAAGAGAAGTTCTCCCACCGAAGCCGGCAAAGCCTGAAGCAAAGAAGCCTCCGGCCGAAAAAGCGCCGAAGAAAGTAGCTGAGGCCCCTGTGGAGGGCAAGGAGGAGCCGAAGGAAAGAGTGCCCGCGCCGGAAGAAAAAAGATACAAGAGCCTGTCCGGCGAAGTCGTTGCATCCTCACCTAAAAGCCTGTCCATTAGGGTAACCGAAGAAGGTGAAGCCGCGGAAGTGGTCAATGTGCGTGTCGGCCTCAAGACCAAGTTCGTGCCATTCCGCAGACCGGCAGTCGGGGAGAAAGTCAAAGTGGAATACATGCAGGAAAACGGCGATAAATTCGGCTACACCGTACAAGTGGTCCAGTAATCGAAGTTGATTTGATCGAGTTCGGCTAAACGAACAGCTTGCGAACAGTATATATCGGGGAGGCCTCGGAAAGAGGTCTCCCCGTTTTTGTTCTAGGAAGGAGGTCCAGACTCTCAACATACTCGCAAAGGAAAATTCGGACCAATTCTTTTTTATCAATCTATCTCGACCGGCACAGAGGCCGGTCGCTACCAGCTAATGGTAGGGCCCGGGGTCTCTGCCGGGCGATTGGGTTTCAAGTTCTTCTCACGAATGCGTATATCAGTCCTGAACATGTGAGCTGGAGAGCTACGCCCCGTGCCACTGCTGGCTTGCCGGCAGTGTTTCTTAAGGAGGTCCCTGGACTCGCACTGCTGGACAAGCCAGTCCCGCGTCGCGCGGGAACACCCAAGCAACAACGAACATAACCCGACAGCTCAATGATTCAATTCTCGTTCCAGTGTGCGAAGCACGTCAAGAACGGGCTTGCCCAAGCGGTCTGCTATGGCCTTCGCGTCATCGAATTCGGGGCGCCTCTCCTTTACGCCGTCCGGTCGTTCAATCGTTTTGACCCGAATTGAGCCCAATGACGTCTCAACTCTTTCCGAAGTGCGCGATGACACGATTCTGTCACTGTAGGAAACACGAACTCCCAAGGTCGTGGTGTGGGTGAGCAGGACGCGAGCCAGGTCTTCAGCTCGATCAGATGGGACTATGGCGGT
>DATJPW010000038.1:0-11946 GCA_035506215.1 Desulfomonilaceae bacterium | reverse complement strand
GATTCCTTTATGGAAGCCATCGAAGTGCCTGTGGATCTTAATACCGCTTCCATTCTCTCCAAAATTCTTGACCGCCGGACGTTAAACGCCTCCGTGAATTCGTACGGCACAACTCACGAGCTATTTGTTTACAAAACTTTCCTGAAACCTCTGCGTCCGCAGATTGTAATTCTATTCTTTTATCCGGGAAACGACGTGAAAGACAATTCATGCGAGCTGACACGCATGTACGGTGAGTCCATATCGGGGCCGTGCGGATACCTTTCAGACGGGAAAATATTGTGGAACACATCCTTTGACTCGGGCGACAACGTCCGCGACCAAGGCCCGCTAAAGCAGTTCTTGAGACAACATTGCAGAGTTTGTCTTCTAGCCTACAGGACGTTGAAGTCTGACATCTGGAACAGGTTCCGAGGTGGCGAAATTGACTTCCTGTACAACACCTTCAGAACAGAGCCGCCGGCAGCGATTCGAAAGCCCTGGGAGGAAGGATGGAAGATTACTGAAGAAGCAATACGTGAATTGAACGCAGAGGTGAAATCCGGCGGCGGCAAACTGTTCATCGTCACGGTTCCCGACTACTTTGCTGTTGTTCCCGACTGGAAGAAGTCATTCAGGCAAGCCACCGGCGTTGACAAAGTTCCGGAAGACTTCGATCCGCTCCTGGTGGAAAAACGGTTGGAAGCTCTCGGCCGTCAACACGACATAACGGTGCTGAATCTTGCTCAGGATTTTAATCGATACAGGGTCAAATTCGATTTAAGAGATCCCTATTTCTGGTATATTTGCGATGCACACTGGAGTCCTCTCGGTCACTTCGTTGCAGCGAATTTGGTGGCGAGGATGCTGTTGGATCATGATGCGATTTCCACCGATGCCCGACAAAAGTCGGCCCTGTACGCCAAAATTGAAAAGAACCTGGACCTGTCGCCGATGGATATCCTGGGCCGAGAAGCTTATAACCAGATCTACAACAAAGGTGTCTATCTGGGATCGTCGAATATTCCGAAAATCTTGGCCGGCGAATAAGAATCTCAAGCGGGGCGATTTGCGTAAAAGCCCATTAAAGGGAGAGCGCCATGTATAAGAAAATACTCGTGCCGTTGGACGGGTCCACGAACGATGAGGTCGTCCTGGAACATGTCAAAAAGATGGCAAAAGAATTTGGCTCTTCATTAACGCTGATCTTATTATACCGACTCGCACGAGTCGACGAACCCTTTGACAGGCAGATGCAAATGGAGGAAGGCTCGTCCGGCTGGAGGGCCAAAGGAAAGGCGGAAACGTACTTGCCTGAGCTGGAAAAGATATTTGCCAAAGAAGGGATTCAGGTCAGCACTGAATTCCTTGTGACGGAGCAACCCGAGGCTGATGCCATCGTGAAATACGCTGAAGACTACGGCTTCGATCTGATAGCCCTTACCAACCGTGAGAGATCGCCCGTCGGCAGCTTCTTCTTCGGCAATATTGAAGAAAAGGTGCGACGAAGGTCCACTCTGCCGGTGCTTTTCGTCTCGGCACGTAAACAATAAGGAGGAGACCCGATGAGCTCCAAAGGCATGATAGAAATATTGAACGACCTCCTGGAAATGGAACTCATGGCTGTGGAATACTACCGCATGCACGCCGAAGCCATAGCCGAGCCGGAAATCGCCGAAGGGGTCAAAGCAATCCTGCCGGCAGAACATGCTCATGCAGTCAGTCTGACGACCAGAATCAATGAACTGGGGGGTGTGCCGGTGCGGCCGGGAGGGCCTGCTTCGACAAAAGGTCGGAAGATGGGGGAAGCGAGTAAGATCAAGGGGACGCTTGCTATGCTAAAGCTGGAATTAGGGCAGGAGCAGCAGGCCATCAAAGCCTATGCCGCTCCTGTGGCCGATATTCCGTACGACATTGTAACCTTGGAAATGCTTGAAGAACAGTTGTTCGACGAAATGCGCCACGCCAAATGGCTCAAGAAGAAGATAATGGAGATTGAAGGAAAAACAGCCATCCCCTGAGCCGCGGATGCGCTTGAGGGCCAATTAATAGGAACATACAAGCGAAAGTAGCATGCTTAGATCATTTGAAATAGCTGTCCAGTTTTTGACTGTCTTCAAGGTCCGTTTGGACCCCGTTCCTGATATGTCTGACGTGGGCAGGTCCGCTTGGGCCTTTCCTGTCGTGGGCGCGTTCATAGGCGCGCTGCTGGTGGGAACTTACTTGGTGCTTGCCGGGCATTTGCCGCTTGTGCTTGTGGCCGTCGTGGTCGTCGGTCTCTGGGTGATCCTGACGGGCGGCCTGCACCTGGACGGATGGACCGATTGTTGGGATGCCTTGGCAGCTTCGGTGTCGCAGGAGCGCAGGTTCGAAATACTGAAGGATTCTCGGCTGGGCACATTCGGGGCTTTGGCGCTCATTCTTTTGCTGGCAGCCAAGATCGGGGCAATAGCACAAGAAGGCTTTCCCATCATAATGCTTTTTCTCGCGCCTATTCTCGGTCGGGCGATCTTGGTCCTCAGCGCCTACAAGGTTCCGCATCAGGGAGAGGGAATGGGCGCTCGGTTCCTCTCGCAAATCGACGAGCGTACCGTCAAATGGGTTGCCATCATCGGGCTCGTGCCGGCTATACTAGCGGGCTGGACAGGAATTTGGGCCGCTGCCGGGGGTTGTCTTGGCGCGATGTGCTTCAAGCGATTTGCAGAATCAAGATTGGGCACTGTCAACGGCGATGTGATAGGAGCGATTTGTGAATTGACCGAAGCGCTTGTGCTTTTAATCGCTTGCATAAGATAGTGACATGATGCGGCTGGGAACAACTTCGTACATTTATCCCGCAGACATTTTGACCAATGTGCGCAAACTTTCGGGCCTTGTGCAGGATGTGGAGTTGGTCCTGTTCGAGATCGACGATCCTGTACGTGACCTGCCGGACAAGACCGTTATTCATGAACTCCGTGAAATCGCTACCGAGCATGACATGACTTACACTGTGCATTTGCCTTTAAATCTCGCCCTAGCGAGAAGCAATGGCAATGTGAATTTGGCGTGTCGGACCATCCTGGCGACTTTGGACCTTTCCCCGCGTGGCTTCATCACTCACCTGGAGGACGGCCCGAGGACAGGCCAATATGAACTGCTCCATCTTGTGGAAAACTCTGTGAGGTCGCTGGAGGCTATCGGGACAGCGGTCGGAGATTTGGCGGACATCTGCGTGGAGAACCTCGAAGGTCAGCCTCTCAGGATGATTGATTTAATAATGGAACGCATTCCTGTTTCTTGTTGCGTAGACATTGGTCATCTGTGGAAACAAGGTCTGGATGCGCTCGATCATCTGAGATCATGGCTTCCGCGTACGCGGGTGGTTCATATTCACGGAGTCGGCTCCAGAGATCACCAGAGCCTATCGGTGATACCGGCATCGGAGCTGGATCCGGTGTTTCAGCTCCTAAGAAAACAGTTCAACGGAGTGCTGACGATCGAGGTCTTCAATGAGGCAGACCTACTGGAATCGTTGCCCATGCTTAAGTGATGGACGGAGTTGTTGTTTCCTCCTTGACACCCGTGCTCGGTGAGTGGATAATCATGGCCCATAGTGCCGAAGTGGCGGAACTGGTAGACGCGCCAGGTTCAGGGTCTGGTGGGCGCAAGCCTGTAGGAGTTCGAGTCTCCTCTTCGGCACCAACGACGATGATGACCCGGCAATTTGGGCCGGGTTTTTTATTTATGCGGCGATCGCTCTCGGAGGAAACCCAGCTAGGTCATTACAACTGCAAATCAGCTCAAATTTCGGCTGCGAGACGAAATTTTCTCACAGATTCCACTACCGCAGGGTGGGCTATGTACCAGTTTACAAATTGTTCCAGTCCTTCGGCTATGCCGATCTTTGGCTCGAACCCGAGCAAGTCGCTGGCCCTCTTGATGTCAGCATAAGTTGCGACCACATCGCCGGGTTGAGCCGGAATCATTTCCTTAATGGCCTTTTTCCCTGCCAGTTCTTCGAGAACGTTCACAAAATCAAGGACCGCTACGGGTTGGTTGTTGCCTAGATTTATTAATTCATACGACCCTAGATTTTGCGAGAAGAGCGCTGCGACAACACCTTCCGCAATATCATCTATGTATGTGAAATCGCGTCGATTATTCCCATAATTAAAAATCTTGATCGGTTCACCGTGGAGTATAGCTTCCAGGAAGGACCAGTAAGCCATGTCAGGTCTGCCCCAGTGTCCATACACAGTAAAGAACCGAAGTCCTACAGTCTGCAATCCCCACAGATGCGTATAGGTGTATGCCATAAGCTCATTGGCTCTCTTGGTCGCGGCATACAGGCTTATCGGTGTATTGACCGGATCGTCTTCCGAGTAAGGCATCTTCGTGTTTCCCCCGTATACGCTGGAACTGGAGGCATACACGAATCTTCTCACCGGCAACAGGCGAGCCTGTTCAATTATGTTGATAAATGCTTCCAAATTGGATTTTTGGTATACGAATGGGTTGCGCAGCGAATACCTGACTCCCGGCTGTGCGGCCAAGTGACACACCAGCTCAGGTGAGAAATCCCGAAAGCATTTCCCAACTGCGTCTGCATCCGCGAGGTCCATATCCAGAGGCACAAAATTGGGCTCCGAAACAAGGATCTCTGTGCGCGCCCGTTTCAGGGCCGGGTCATAGTAGGGGTAGAAATTGTCCACCCCGATTACCGTCTCGCCGATTTTGAGAAGCGCCTTTGCCACATGAAATCCGATGAATCCCGCGCTTCCTGTCAAAAGGATGTTCGACAACTCAAAACACCTACCAATTCACTTTGAGCCAGCGGAGACGCCCGGCCTAGCCGTCACATTTTTGTAATGACGCATTTAGTCGCCACTTGGATCTTTCCCCGCCTCTACCGTCGGCCCGAGTATCCGGCAGGGTGCTCGGAAACCCACCGCAAGACCTCGGCTGCAATCTGATCCGGTTGAGATCTTGACGGCCGCCACTTCAGGACGCGAAAGGCTTCAGATGCGTCTGCAACCAGTTCAGCAGGATCGCCCGGTCTTCTGGGCCCGAACTGAGGTCTGAGTTCAACTCCTGCAATTTTGGCCACCGCATCAACTATCTGGAGATTGGACAATCCATGACCTGTTCCCAAATTCAGCTTGATGAGAGGAAACTCATCAAATTTCTCCAAGACCTTAAGATGAGCTTCGGCGAGATCAGTCACATGAATGTAATCTCTGATGCAGGTCCCATCGTGTGTGGGGTAATCATTTCCGAATATCACCAGGTCCTTGTTTAGCCTTAGAGCATACCGCACCACATTCGGGATCAGGTGCGTTTCCGGATCGTGGTCCTCGCCCAGCCCGTCATTCGGTTCGCAGCCCGCGGCATTGAAATATCTGAGCCTCGCGGAACGAATACCGTAGGCATGATAATAGTCTTCCAGCATCCATTCGATGGCGAGCTTTGTTCGCCCATATGGAGAAATCGGATCAGTAGGATGATCTTCGCGTAGGGGGAGCTTTTGCGGCACGCCGTAAACGGCACATGTCGAAGAAAAGATTACCCAACTATGACCGGTGGCCCTCATGGCCTCAAGCATGTTGTAAGCGGCTATGACATTGTTGTGATAATACTTGGCCGGATCGGAGACCGATTCGCCAACGAGGCAACTGGCCGCAAAATGAAAAATAGCCGTGTAACGATTCTCGCCAAGATGCTGAGTAAAAAATTCTCGGTCGTGCAGGTCACCGTGGACGAAGCGATTGCCCCTCAGGGCCCCGGGATGACCGGTTGAAAAGTTGTCGATCACGGTGACGTCGAACCCGGCGTGAGCGGCATATCGGGTAAAGTGCGATCCCACATAGCCCGCGCCGCCAATCACGAGAATTCTATCGGTTTTCATGCAAAAAACTCTCGCCTCTATCAAGTGCATCGAACTATAACATTCAGAGATATTCTTCGGCAAAGCATAAGCGTTCCAGGACGACCTGCTTTATCGAATAAGCATAAGGGGAGGTGGCGGATGTCATTCGAGATTACAGATGTCAGGGCTCGTGAGATTCTCGATTCCAGGGGCAACCCTACAGTTGAAGTCGACGTCATTTTGGACGGCGAATTCATCGGCCGTGCAGCGATACCATCGGGCGCTTCCACAGGTGAGCGGGAAGCCATCGAATTGCGAGATGGCGATCCCAAGCGGTATGGCGGCAAGGGCGTGTTGAAGGCCGTGGAAAATGTCATGGAAGAAATTCGGCCCGCGGTCCTGTGTTTGGACGCGTTCGACCAGCAGGGACTCGATCGGATGCTCATCAACCTGGATGATACTCCCAACAAGAGCAAACTGGGGGCGAATGCCATTCTGGGAGTGAGTCTGGCCGCGGCAAAAGCGTGCGCTGCCTCGCTCGGCATTCCGTTGTATCGTTACCTGGGCGGTGTCGGCGCTGTGCGGATACCTGTGCCCATGATGAACATACTCAATGGTGGCGCGCATGCGGACAACAATGTCGACATTCAGGAGTTCATGGTCATGCCTCTGGGCGCGCCCAACTTCCGGGAAGGTCTCCGAATGGGCGCGGAGACATTCCATGCGCTGAAAAAGGTGCTCAAGGGAAAAGGCCTTAATACTGCGGTCGGCGATGAGGGAGGCTTTGCGCCGAACTTGCAGTCGAACGAAGAAGCTCTGCAAGTTATTATGCAAGCCATAGCCGAAGCTGGATATTCCGCGGGGAAAGACATCTTTATAGCGCTGGACCCTGCTGCCAGTTCGTTCTACAAAGATGGGTTCTACGATCTGGCCGCGGAAGGCGCAAAAAAGACCGCAGCGGAAATGGTCTCTTTCTATACAGACATGGTTGACCGGTATCCCATAGTGAGCATTGAAGACGGGTTGGACGAAAACGATTGGGATGGCTGGAAACTGCTCACGGAAAAACTTGGCTCCAGAATTCAAATCGTGGGTGATGATATATTCGTGACGAACTTGGAATTGCTGAAAAAGGGTATTGACTTGTCAGTGGCCAATTCTATTCTGATCAAGCTCAATCAGATCGGGACACTCACCGAGACCATGGAGGCCGTGCAGCTTGCAGCAGGAGCGGGTTACAGCGCGGTGGTTTCTCATAGGAGCGGCGAGACCGAGGACACGACGATTGCCGATCTTGCTGTGGCTCTGGGTACCGGCCAGATCAAGACAGGCTCCGCGTCACGTACAGACCGTGTGGCCAAGTACAATCAACTGCTCCGCATAGAGGAAGAACTCGGCGAGACAGCTATTTATGGGGCTTCCGAACTGCTGAAGTAGCAAGGAGGAGGAAAAAGCGAGCAAAGAGTTCGCGGGGATGCCTGCTGCGACCGGGTCGGCTCGAAGTTGCCCTCTTTCCCAGGCTGGAGCCTGGGAAAGAGGAGAAAACATGCCATGCTGTAGCTTAGTCCTTGACGATTCTGAATCCGACGGTACGAAAATAACCTCGTGGGCTTGCTTTGTGTCGATTCCGTGTCCTGCAGGAGGATTCGGGTGAAGCCCAGGAACCTCCTCTGATCTCTTTTTCCTCTCCCAAAGCGGGACCGGTAGGATTGTTGGCTGGACTCTGCGCGTAATAGTCTCGGGAATACCAGTCAGCACACCATTCCCAGACATTTCCGAACATTCCGGTTATTCCCCGGGCGCCGACTGACGCCGCTGACACGGGAACAGGTCCTTCGAGCTGCTGGAAGACCAACCGGTCACCTGGTGGATTAGGTGTAGTATACAGAGCGGCTTTTTCGCGTTCCGCGGCAGTAGGGAGGCGACCACCTGCCCATTCCGCGTATTCCGCCGCCCCGTACCAGGACACGCACACCACCGGTTTATCCGCGGAACCATCCTTGGGTACGTATGAATTCCCGCTCTTCACGATGGGACAATCGGGAATGTCAAACCTTATTCTGAGCGATCCTTCCCTGGAATTCTCTCCCTCGGCCTTGAGAAATCGGCAGTAATCTTTGACTGTAACCTCGTACTTGGCGACGTAGAAGTCTTTGACGAAAACTTGGTGGCGAGGTCGCTCATCAGGTCTGCCCTCTCCTTCCGGGCTCCCCATTTCAAACATCCCTCCAGGAATTAGTACCATGCCGCTATATTTTCCCGTGCCTTGCATCAAGTTATCGCCGTTCACTACGGGTTCGGGACCTTTGACAGCAGGCTCCTGCGGCGCTGTAGGCGGCACCGGCATGGACGGTCCCCCTGGAACTCCGGGCAAAAAAGGGCCGCCGGAACTATTCGATGATGACTGTTCCGCGGCCTGGGCGAGCCGGCTTAACAACAGCAAACGCTGACGGGGGTCGGCCTTGGATCCGGCCGTCACATCCGAGGTAAGGACCAACAGTAAACACCAGCAGAGTACCGCACTAATTAACGGCACGGCCGGACACCTAAAAGAAACAATGAGTCTGCATAATTTCGGATTTGCCATTTCTGCTTGAGTAATTCTTACGACCAATTCCCGGAGGTGCGGGCGACTTGGCGTCTTTGCTGCAACCTGAGACGCCTTTATAACACAATATTGCAATTTATCCATAGATACCGGATTAATGGGGCAGCAACCGATTGCGTGAAAGAAGCCAACGGACCTTCGCCATGAATTTTCATGACAATACTGATCATCGACTCGGCCTCGCGAAACAGATCCTGCTTGACCTGATTCATGGGTTGCTGCGGGATGGGCACAGCGGAGTGTCGGCTCCTGAAAATCTTTACCAGTTTGCCTTGAGTTCTTTGATCATGGGGCTGCTTCAGCCTATTGATGGACCAAAACACCCGCTCAAAACGACCAAACGAAGTCTGGAGAATAATTTTCACTGCGACATCGCCCGAGAACTCCACCCACTGTCGCCCGAGGATGTGGGCCAAATTTACGAGTATTTGCGGGGTCTACGGCTTGAAATGATGCCTGGTGATCAACCGTCCCTGGTTCAGTGCGCGGGCGGAAAGCGGAATCAGGGGCTATTCTATACCCCAAAGCACATAATTGACGGGATTGTGGCCAGCACACTGGACGAACTCGAAATCTCCGAACCCGAGGAGTACCTGGACCTCAAGATTCTGGATCCCGCGGTTGGTACCGGGGTTTTCCTTTCTAGGGCCCTTGAAGAGATCGCTCAACGGGTCCTGTCTCGGTCAGATAACATAAATTCATGTAAAATTCAGAGCATATATTTCAAAATTAGAGATGCTCTCTCAAGTGACGGCCGAGAGACCAAACTTGAGTGGAAAGATGCTGTCAGAATGCACATTATGGCTACATGCCTGTACGGGGTGGACCTCGACCCGATTGCAGTGCGTATTGCTCGGGCAGTATTGATCAAAAGAGTGTTTAGTAAATTCACTCCTGTAGGCGGCATTGAACCAAACATTGTTGTGGGGAATTCGCTAATCGGCGCGCCGCGGTCAAATACGGACGCCTGCACAAAGACCGAAATGGACCTGCAGCACGCCCGGGCTTACTTTAAGAAACATGACCTGGATAGCGAAGCTCTCCGCCACTGGAGTGAGGAGAAGGGCGTTTTTCACTGGCCGCTGCAATTTCCGGAGGTGTTCTCCGTTGATCGAGGCGGTTTTGACGCTGTGATCGGCAATCCTCCGTATGAAATCATTTCGGTCAAAGAATCAGGAATGGGCGAGCGAAGCAAGGAGCAAGCCTATTTCCGACAAATGTATCGCACATGTCAGGGTAAAATAAACACTTACCGCTTGATGATGGAGAGGGGCCTCAATTTGCTGCGCGAATCGGCTGCCCTGGGTTTCATCGTTCCCGCTACCCTGCTCGCGGACTCCACAGCGGAAAAGCTCCGACGAATGATACTGGACGAATTCAGAGTTTCCCGAGCAATCATCATACCCGAAAAGGCGCAAGCGTTCGAAGGCGTTACACAAGCCTTTCTCATTCTAATTATTCGCAAAGCAGGTGGAACGAGCCGCCTAGGGACGGTAATGTGGGATGGCAAAGGGCTGATGCCGCATTCGCATGGGATGGAGATAAGCCGGAGCATTATCGAAGGCGCCGGTTTTAGAGTCCCTCTGATTCGATCCGTCAACGAAAGAAATTTGCTGGAAGCACTGATGCGTATTCCTCCTCTGAGAGGCGACAAAAACTGGCCTGCAATAGGGCGTGTTCATCAAGGTGAAATCAATCTCACGGTGCATCGCGAGTTCATAACAACTCGTCCTAGCGGCCGGCCATTGATTCGAGGTGAGCACGTAGTGCCTTTGCGAGTGATTCATCCGTCTCCCAGTGGACAAAGATTAGACTGGATGCTCCCTGCGTTTCTTGAGCGATACAATCAGCGCTACAGTTTGCCGGAAAGGCACGGAAAGGAATCGATCGATCGCAGACAAGTGAAGTCAAGAGGCAGACCATGGGAAAAAGAGCGAATCGTTATCGGCCGTGTGGTGAATATGGATACCCACCGGAGGCTTAAGGCCGCGTCAGTGGCGTCGGGCGCGTTTCTGGGTGACATGACGAATTTCATCGCGGAAACCAACGCGCCTACTGATTATTTGTTGGGTTTGCTCAATTCCAGGCTTTTGAACTGGCGCCTCAGGATCACCAGCACAAACAACTATCTATCGGCCGCTGAGATCGAGGCCCTGCCCATCCCCAGGATCTCGATGAACGCCGCAACTGAAGATGTGGTACGTCGCGTTCATAGGGAGTTCGAGAAACTGTTGTCCCAAATGGATCTTCCCATACTCAAGTGCGTGGACACAGTGAAACGATTGTTGGAATCCGCTGGAAAATATGAGGCTCAGACCTTGCTGGCCATGATGATTCAATGGACCGTGCAGGCGATCAGAGACAGACTGGGACCGGGCCGCCCGCAGGAAACCCTGAATGCAGGTGCGTGGAATCTCTTGGATGCGACCGTTTTGTTGCTGTACGGAGTCGATTCATTCTCCAGCGTCTTCGACGAGCATGTCATAGGCGGCCGATCATAAGCCGGACTACGACCAAAGCACAATAGAAGCTTGGTGAGAGAAATTTCACGAAGGATTTGGGATTTTTCGCTTGCATTCGGGGAGCATTCGTTTAAAAATATTAGGTTAACTCGCACATTCCCTCGAGTCGGGTCGTTCCGAGACGGAGCGCATCGCGTGGGAATGGAGGAAAAACCCGAAAAGGAGATAGATCATTGTCCGGTGTCACTATGAAACAATTGCTGGAGGCCGGCGTCCATTTTGGACATCAAACTCGGCGCTGGAACCCCAAAATGAAGCCCTACATTTTCGGGGCTCGAAACGGAATCTACATTATTGACCTTCAAAAGACTGTCCGGTTATTCAAGAAAGCGTATGCATTCATTCAAGAAACCGTCGGGGCCGGCGGCAGCGTGCTCTTCGTAGGAACAAAAAAGCAGGCCCAGGACGCGATCTACGAGGAGGCGGCTCGCTGCGGTCAATTCTATGTTAATCAACGCTGGCTTGGAGGAATGCTTACCAATTTCTCCACCATAAAGCAAAGCATCGACAGGATGAACCACATCAGCGCAATTCTGGAAAAACCCGAGGAAACCAATTATACGAAAAAAGAGCTTGGTAACCTGGCTCGGCAGTTCGAAAAACTGAACAAAGACCTCGCAGGTATTCGGGACATGCGCAAACTCCCGGCCGCTCTTTTCATAGTAGATCCCAAGAAGGAAGGCATTGCCGTCAAGGAGGCCAACAAACTCGGCATCCCCATTGCCGGCATAGTCGATACCAATTGTGACCCGGACGAGATCGATTACCTGATTCCGGGAAACGACGATGCAATCAGGGCGATTCGCCTCTTTGCCGCGCGGATAGCTGATGCCTGTATCGAAGGAAAAGCGATATATGAAGCATCCCTGAGGGAAGATGTCGGCGAAGCCGAGATGGCTGTAGAAACCAAACTGACGGAATCCGAGGAAGCGGAAGCAGAACCCGAACAGATCGCTTCCGCAGAGGAAGAGACACCGGAAGAAACGGAA
>DATJPW010000037.1:0-4189 GCA_035506215.1 Desulfomonilaceae bacterium | reverse complement strand
CTTACCGGCAGCGTCCAGATGCCTATCCAACGTGGCCTCCAACGTGGCAATCGAGTGTTCGATCTTCTTCCGTCTGGCCTCGAACGCTTCTCTAGCCTCGGCCTTGCCTAAAGCCAACTGGACCTGCAGATCGTCAAACTGTGCCTCTATCTCCTTTTTTTTGTCCTCAGCGATCCCTTTCGCTTTAGCCACTGCTGATTTGAACTTATCCAAGGCTTCGTTCAACTTTTTCTTGCGAACTTCAAGCTTGGCCAGTGCCTGTTCTTCGGTCTGTTGCAGTTGCATTTCAAGCGCTGTAGCGCTGGCTTCCCAATGATCCAGCTTCTTGTCAATAGATTCTCTGATTTCCTTCACCTTTGGCATGACATTTCTCCTTTCGATTCTGAGATTGGACGGTTGCATCCCGCGGATTCCCCAAATTTCCCGCACGCAAGCCGTCGGGTCGTGGTCACAAAGTCATTGCCCTTGCTGATTCTCCAAGCAACAGTTCGAAGTTCACGTGGCTCCTAGTGTAGTGTTCCAGTGCTGGCTTTACAGAACGTGACGGCGACGATTCCCCATCAGCCGCCGGTCATGACACGCTTTGCTGTAAAGTAAATGCTGAAACACTACACTAGCTAAGGTTTTTTCCTAGCTTAGGCTGCGCGTACGCAACAATCGGGTGTGATAATCAACCCCCCCATTCCCCCGTTTACAATTTTTCTTTAGCATTTTTCATGAGCCCGAGTAGCCACTATCTGTTGAAGGAAGCAAAAGCATATGTTAAAGCTTAATCCAAACGTTCCAGATAGTCTTTGGGTCCTCTGCCCAATTTACGGGCTTGACATGAATTCATTTTCAGTCACGAACCAATTTATGCATATAAATCTATTTTAATTGTAAAGTTGGGCACTTTCTCTGTCAACACGGAAATCCACTATCAGGAAAATCCCGTTGGCGGGGCTGCAGCGCAATCAATATGATGCTCCTTTCCTGAGGGGAATCTCTCCCTGCAGGCCTTCAAGACAATCGGAATCTTCTCTTCAGCCCTCAACTTCCTCCGTGTGGCCCTCCGGATATCTGCCACAACATTCCTTGCCATGTCAGCTCCTTTCTCTTCTTGGCCCAAGCCAACTAGCCAGAGCCGACGGGTACGTCAAGATCATGATGAGCACAATCTCAGCGTCACCAACTCTCCTCTAAAAAATCTCTATCTCGACTGCCACTTTCGCTGACGTTGAACAGTTCCAGGCTGACGGGCTCGGGGCTTACCTTCCATATTTCATCGCAATATTGACGAATGGTGCGATCAGACGAAAACTTTCCCATTCGAGCGGTGTTTAGAATCGATATCTTCGTCCATGTATCTTGATCCTGATAGGTGCGGCTCACATTCTGCTGGCAATCGATGTATGATTGATAATCAGCGCAGAGCATATATTCGTCATGATTAAGCAACGAATCCAGCAGTGGCCTGAACAACTCAGTATCACCACCCGAAAAGGACCCTGAAGCTACAAGATCGATGGCCTTCCGCAATTCGTCATTCTCCTCGTAGAGCCGTCTCGGATTGTACCCTTTCGATCTGGCCACGAACACTTCAGCAGTTTCGAGCCCGAAAAGGAAGAAATTTTCCGCGCCCACTTCCTCGCGGATCTCCACATTCGCGCCGTCAAGGGTCCCTATAGTCAGCGCTCCATTCATCGAGAATTTCATGTTCCCGGTTCCGGAAGCCTCCTTTCCGGCTGTAGAGATCTGTTCCGACAGATCGGCCGCGGGATAGATCCATTGTGCCTGTTTCACGTTGAAATCCGGATAGAACACCACCTTTAAACGATCCTTAACGTCCTCATCCCTATTGATTGTCTGTGCGACAGAGTTTATGAGCTTAATGATCAGCTTTGCCGTGAAATAGCCGGGAGCGGCCTTCCCGCCGAATATGAACGTGCGCGGTGTAAGTTCGACACCAGGGTCACTCTTAATCCGATTGTACAGTGTTATGATATGCAAGACGTTGAGGTGCTGCCGCTTGTACTCATGGATGCGTTTCACTTGCACGTCAAACAGAGAATGAGGGTCCACGTTCACACCTGTGCGATCCCGGATCCGCCCTGCCAAATTCATTTTGTTTTGGAGCTTTACCCTACACCAGGTATCTTTGAACTCGGCATCATCGATGAATTCTTCGATTTTCCTCAACTCATCCATATTGGTAATCCAACCGGCGCCGATTCTGCTCGTTATGAGGCCAGCCAGCCCCGGATTGCTCAGCGCCAAGAAACGGCGGGGGGGTCACACCGTTGGTCTTATTGTTGAATCTTTCGGGATAGAGCTGGTAGAAGTCCCTAAGAACACTCTTTTTCAGTAATTCAGTGTGTAGTTCGGCCACGCCGTTAATGGCATGACTCCCGACACAAGCGAGGTTCGCCATCCGGACATATCTTTCACCAGCTTCGTCGATCAGGGAAAGCCTTGCAAAGCGACCGTTGTCATTTGGCAACTTTTGCCGAACCTCATCGAGGAAACGGCGATTAATCTCGAATACGATCTCCAGGTGTCTGGGCAAGAGCGATCCGAACAAGGCCAAAGACCATTTCTCCAGAGCTTCCGGAAGAAGGGTGTGGTTCGTGTAAGCAAACGTATTGCTGGTGACATGCCAGGCGCTTTCCCATTCCAAATCGTATTCGTCCACCAGTAGACGCATCAATTCAGCGACAGCCAAGGCGGGATGAGTATCGTTGAGTTGCACGGCAAATGTTTCGTGGAAATTGTCCGCCCGCCCATGGAGGAGTAAATGTATCCGGAGCATGTCCTGCAGCGAACACGAGACAAAGAAATACTGCTGCGCCAAGCGAAGCCTCTTGCCTTCAAACGGCTCGTCATTCGGATAGAGTACCTTTGACACTGTTTCCGACGTGACCTTGTCTTCCACCGCTCCGTAGTAATCTCCTCGATTGAATGCCTGAAAGTGGAACGACTCAGCGGCCTCGGCCTTCCACAACCGCAGGGTGTTGCACGTGTTGACGCGGTACCCGACTATGGGAATGTTGTGCGCCACCCCGCGCACTGTGTAATGCGGGATCCAATTGACCCTGTATCGCCCTTCCTGGTTATAATGGGGCTCAGTATGTCCCCCGAATTTCACCTCGTAGGAAACGTCAGGGTGATGGATTTCCCAAGGATTTCCCATGAACAACCATTTATCAGTCAATTCTTCCTGACCGCCGTCACGAACCACTTGATGAAATATGCCAAACTCGTAACGTACCCCGTACCCGATGGCAGGGATTTCAAGAGTCGAAAGTGAGTCCAGGAAGCAAGCTGCAAGTCTGCCCAATCCGCCGTTGCCCAGTCCCGGTTCGGGTTCTTGTTCCAAGAGTTTTTCCCAGTCCAAGCCGGCGGACTCGCAAGCCTCTTTGACCTGTTCGTAGATTCCCAGATTCAGCAGATTATTGCCAAGTTGTGGACCGATGAGGAATTCCGCCGACAGATAGGCGACTATTCTTGTCGGCTTACTGAGAAATGTCTCCACGCTTCGAATCCATCGGTGTTGCAGACGATCGCGCACCGTATAAGCAAGAGCCATGTAAATGTCATGTTCAGTGGCCAATCCTAGCGGTCTGCCTTGAGAATAAAGCAAGTGATCCATAAAACCTTGTCTAAGGGCTTCAATGCTCAGGCCGGTGCGACTCGTCCCCTTTTCAGGATTATCCTTGGAAGCCTTGATTCTTTTAGTCATGTTCGACTCCTCCATGTGCGGCGGAATGGGAAGAGTTTTGCTTATACGCCGCGTCTACGCCCATAAGTGTCTCTAGGATGGTCGATGCCTTGCATCAGGCCTGGCCGGAACTGAGTTCCATTTTCATCTCATAAACACCCGCTTCGGCATCCAGCTGGACCGAAAAACCGAGTTTATTAGCCATGGCAAGCATTTTCGTGTTCTCCGGGGAGACAATACCCCAGATAGACCTTATCCCCAGTTTCCTGGCAATGCTGATAGAACGTTCCATCAATATGGTACCTATGCCTCTTCGTTGCCAAGCGTCCCCTACCACCACGGCGATCTCTCCCCTGATAATTTCTGATTGCCGCATTATTCGACACACGCCCAAAATCCTCTCGTGAGACTCAGTCTCTTCGGTGGCTACCATGGCAACATCCTGAGCATAATTGATATGAGTGAAGCGTTTAATCCACATCGGTGTCAGAT
>DATJPW010000036.1:0-8496 GCA_035506215.1 Desulfomonilaceae bacterium | reverse complement strand
CCGATGACGTCGCCATGGATCTTTCGGGTTTGATACTGGAAAAGACTGAAGGTATCCCTTTTTTCATCGAGGAGTTTGTCCGAGCTCTAAAAGATATGGAAATCATAGTTCGGAACGACACGTATCATTTTGTCAAGGATACTGACAATGTTGCCGTTCCTTGTACGATCCAGGACGTGATAATGGCCAGGGTAGATTCGTTACCGGATCCTCCGAAGGAGGTGCTTCAGGCAGGCTCGGCAATTGAGCGGGAATTCAGTTACAAGTTGATAAAGGCGGTCACCGAATTGCCGGAACACGAAGTGCTCTCTTATCTCTCGGTTCTCATATACTCGGAACTTATCTACGAACGCGGGATTTTCCCTGAATCGACTTACATTTTCAAACACGCTATTACCCGCCAGGTTGTCTATGACTCGATACTGACCAATAAAAAGAAACTGCTTCATCAAAAGATCGGTAAAGCCATTGAAGATGTGTATCGAGACAACCTCGATGGTTATTACAGCATCTTGGCGGACCATTTTATATTCAGCGATAATTTCGAAAAAACCGCGGAATATTCAAGGCTGGCGTCTGACAGAGCCCGGTCCCAGGGCGCGCTTGCCACAGCTATTTCGTACGGACAAAAAAGGATCGCTGCCCTGGAGCGCCAGCGCCCAACGCTGGAGGTCCAACTACAACTGATTGATGCCAGGACTTCGCAAGGTCTGACTCTGTTCATGACGGGTAAGTTGACAGAGGCCAAAGAAGCTGTAGAGCCGATAGTCGAAATGACTCTCAAGAGCGACGACAAGAGACGGCTGGGTCAAATCTACTTCATATTAGGCTCCTACCAGCATAGTGTCGAGGAGAATTCCACACAGGGCTTGGAACTTTTGCAAAAGGCCATACAACATGCCGAGGAGACGAATGATGTGCGTACAACCGCCATGGCCTATTTCTACTACGGGGAGACCCTGTGTTTGAATTGCCAATTCGAGAAAGGGGCCGCAAGCATTGTGAAGGCCATCAGGATCATGGAAGCGGCTCAGAATCTTTGGGCCGCGTCGGCCATGTACAGCCATCTAAGTTACTACGGTCACAACTACCAAGGAAATGTGGAGGAGGGTCTTGCGACCAGCCTCAAAGCCTTGGAAATCGCCCAACACAGCGGAGACATTCACTCCCGAGCCCACGCATATGTCTGCAATGGAATCTCTTGCTTTTACAAAGGATTTTTCGCTGCGGCAGAAGAGCACCTGCTCAAAGGAATAGAGCTATACGAACATCATCCGGTTCCTGCGATCGGCCATCAGGCCCTCGGGTACACTTATTTTGAAACGGGTGATTACAAGAAAGCCCGGACCCACCACGAGAAAGCCATCTGGTATCGCGAGCAGGCAGGAGTTCTCACCTCTTGTGTCAAGTTGAACAAGATGGCCCTGGCCAGAGCTGTCCAGGCCGACGGAGGAAAAGATCCGGACATTCCTTCGCTGGTGCAACTCTTAAGAGACACTAAGTTTAAGTTGTACTATGGGACAATGGCTCGTCACCTGGCTGAGATCCTCTTTCATCTGGGCGAAGCCCATTTTGCGGAAGCGGAATCCTGGCTCCAGGCGGCGATTCTCAACCACGAGGGAGGGGGGATGAAGTGGGATTTAGCTAGTGATTGTATGGTGTTTGTGCAATTCTTGAAATTGCAGGGCCGGCTGGAGGAGGAGAAAGATTACTTGACCAGGGCCCTGTTGCTGTTCAGTGAATGTGGTGCTCAAGGGTGGTGCCGCAAGATAGAGACTGACAGTGCACAGGGGTAACCAAAAACCGTCCGCCATCTGCTGTGAAAAAAAATGAAAGGGGGAAAAGTATTATGGGAGTGCCACAAGATGAAAAGGACCTTCTGCTGGGAGCGTATTACCGTTTTGCGGCCATATTCACCTGGACTCCGCAGGAAGATGAGATAGCCAGGGAGCGGTTCAAGAAGTGGCTCGATTTTGACCACTTACTTGACAAAACAGAGATCGTTCCGAAACTCTCTCGGGCTTACAGTTTGGTAGGCGCTCGAACTATTCTCGTCATCGGCCTGAGCAAAAACATGGAAGGGCTGCATCACTATTGCTCAGAGGTCATTTTCAACACGAACATCAAGGCCAATTTTTATCATGCCGTGGATGTCGATGAGCTCAAAGACTATATTTAGTCTATAAATGCGGGCTATCTTGAACGGCCCTCTAACGGTCCCTGTTGGGGACCGCTCTTTCTGCCGGACGCAGGCTGTCGAGGGTCACTGCGATTTTTGGACTCCCACACCAGGAAAATAGGGAGGAAAGAATCATGAAACGAGCGGATATACATGCACCGGGCGAACAGACCGTACGATCCCCTGTAAATAGTGACCCTCCGCAGGCAAGGCAGGTGACAAAGGAGGACTGGCTGGAGGGGCCGAACATCACGTGGTCCCTCCAGCATACCAGCCAATTCTTTCCCACTAGGCAAGTCACTCGGGCCACCGCAGTTGCGGAGTTGCCCGTAGACCTGAAAGATCTTGATAATCTGCCCTTCGAGGACAGCCTAAAGGATCTTATCTTCTTTGGGGAGTTTATACGGAGAACGGACACCGACGCCATTATTGTTTTGCACAAAGGCAAAATCATCTATGAGCGCTACGAAAACGGCATGACGCCGGAAACCCGTCACCTGCTGTTCTCTGCAAGCAAATCGTTCCTAGGATTAGTTACGGCTGTCATGGTATCGCAGGGCATGATAGGTGAAAACGATTCCATTTCTCACTGCGTGCCTGAACTGGCTGCCTCGGCGTATAGCGACGCGACACTCAGACAGGTCCTGGACATGCGCGTCGGTGTGAAGTTTTCAGAAGCAGAAGAGGATTACACCGATCTCGAGTCTGACATTGTTAATTATTTACGCGCGGCCGACTGGGTTAGTCGGCTCAACTACCAGGGACCAACTGATTTGCATGCGGCTTTGTTGTCATTGAAAGAACTTGAAGGACCACACGGGGGGAATTTTTGCTACAAATCGCCGTGCTCCGACGTGCTGGCATGGGTCCTAAGCAAGGCTTCGGGCAAGTCCCTGTCCGAACTTCTCTCAGAGCTAATCTGGAGCAAGATCGGCTCTGAACGTGAAGCTTACTACTTAGTGGACCCGTTGGGCAAGGAGGCCGCATTTGGCGGACTCAATGTAACTCTGCGCGACTTTGCCCGCTTTGGGGAGATGATGCGGCAAATGGGGAATTGGCACGGATGCCAGGTGGTGCCAGAGAATGTTGTTAAGGACATAATGAACGGCGGAGATTGCGAAGTCTTCGCCAATGGAAACCGGGCGGACACGCGGCCAGGCTGGTCATACCGCAGCCACTGGTGGATCACTCACAACCGGAATGGGGCATATGCGGCGTTCGGTGTACACGGCCAGTGGCTGTACATTGATCCGAAAGCGCAATTCGTGGTTGCCAAATTCGGGTCACAGCTCGAGCCTAGCGATGCTTCCATTGACGCGCTGCACTTAAAAGCATTTGAAGCCTTGGCAACAGCTCTCTAAAAATGAGGAGTAGCCCAAAAAAAGACAGCGAAGATTCATAGACAAAAGCATATCTGGAAGAAAGACAGGAAGACAGATGTGAAAGATCACGTCCCCTGTGAATTTTCCGGGTGCAGGAGCGGCGATCTGATGGGCCTGGATCGTCAAGGACTCTAATCGGGCTCACCATTTGCCCGGTGCGCGAACCGCTCCGGTCGGTGCCTGTTCCAATTACGATTAGAGGTGGTGTGGCTTTTCGTTATCATTCAAATTCGGCACAATCATTGTGGTCATGGTTTGTCATGCCGTGGAAGCTAATGAATTCAGAAACATCCTTGCCGCTAGGCAAAAGAAGGGCAACTGAGAAGCCCTGAAGACCAAGGAAAGAGGTCCATCGCAAATCGCCTTGCTTTTGAGGCGCCGCTTGGATTATTGGTTTCGCCTGGGCTCTCGCAGGCGAAGATACGGGGAAGAGGAACCCAAGGGAAGCCTGTATGGAAGACCAAGTCAGGAGTAAAGAGGATATTGTCCGGGAATTGGAGGAATTGCGCGGACGAGTCGCCGAACTGGCAGCCCTGAAATTAGACCGAAAGATTTCCGCGGAGGCCTTGCGCCAAAGCCAAGAAACCGCTCGTGCCCTTTTAAATGCCGTAATGGATGCAGCATTGCTCGTGCGTCCCGACGGTACCCTGCTGGCCCTGAATGAAGTCGCTGCGCAAAGACTTGGCGGAACTGCACAAGAACTCATCGGCCGCAATTTCTTTGAGTTGTTGCCATATGACATGGCAGAGGAGTTCAGGGCCCGAGCGCAGGAGGTCGCTAAATCAGGGGCCTCCGTACGCTACGTGTACAGAGACGGAGGACGGTTTACTGACAACAGTTTGTTCCCGGTGTTTCGTGGAGGGGGCAAGGTAGACAGATTGGCGGTTTTTTCTCGAGATATCACCAGGCAGGCTCTTGCCGAACTGGAATTGCACAAGGCTAAACAAGCGGCCCAGAGTGCCGACCAGGCCAAGAGCAAATTTCTGGCCAATATGAGCCACGAGCTGCGCACTCCACTCAATGCGATTATCGGCTTCTCGGAGATTCTGGAAGACCAAACGTTCGGGCAACTAAACGAGAAGCAATTGCGATACGCCGGGCACATTCACTCCAGCGGACAGCATCTGCTTCGGCTCATCAATGAAATATTGGACCTGGCTAAAGTCGAGTCCGGCAAGATGGAACTCCATCCCTCTGAGGTAAACATCAAGACATTGATTGAAAACGGTCTCATGATGATCAAGGAAAAAGCCCTCAAACACAGCATCCAAATTGATGTTCATATCCCTGAAGAGCTGGCGAATTCGTACGTTGAGGCAGACGAAGTAAAGCTCAAACAGATCGTCTTTAACCTGCTCTCAAATGCAGCAAAATTTACGCCCGACGGCGGCCGCATCGTGATCTCGGCCCATTTGGAAGCAGACCAAGTGGTAATCAGTGTTACTGACACAGGAGTAGGACTGGAGCCGCAAGACCAGGAACGTATCTTTGCGCCGTTTGAGCAGGCGGATCAGGCGCATGTGAAGAAGCAAGAGGGGACCGGCCTCGGATTGGCGCTCGCACGGAGCCTCGTCGAGTTGCACCGCGGTCGAATCTGGGTTTCCAGTGAAGGTCTGGGGAAGGGAAGTACTTTTACCTTTACAATCCCTATCCGCCAAAACCTTAACAAGGCGATTAGCTGATCATTGCAACAGGCGTTCTGAAAATGACCAAGAAAAAGATACTCGTAGTAGAAGACGATGCGCTGAACATGGAACTTGCGACGGATTTACTGGAAATCGCAGGCTACACGGTGCTTCAAGCGGGGACAGCCGACGAGGGGTTAAAGTTGGCCAGGTCGGCAAAACCCGAGTTGATTCTTATGGACATTAGGCTTCCGGATATCGACGGATTGACCGCCACTCGGATGCTAAAAGAAGAGCCTCTAACCTGCCAAATACCCGTGGTTTGTCTAACAGCGTCTGTCATGCCGGGGGATGAGTCACGGTCCCTGGCCGCAGGTTGCGTCGGCTATATCAGAAAGCCTATAGATACAAGGGCGTTTGCCGCGAACGTAGCGGCCTTTATTGGCGAGCAGAAATAGTCGTGAAGCACTTGGATACGCTGCATCTCCAAAGGGGATGGAACTCATGGATAAGCGAAAACGTATTCTGGTAGTGGATGACGAGGAACGACACCGGGAACTGCTGGAAGCCATGTTGGAGTCGCTCGGGTACGACTCTGAACTGGCGAGCAATGGCACTGAGGCCCTGGCCAAGCTCGATTCACGAATCGACTTAGTGCTTTTGGACGTTTTGATGCCGGTGATGAACGGTCTGGAGACCGCTAAGCAAATTCGTGCGTCCAAGGAATATTGCGATTTGCCTATTGTGATGGTCACCGTCCTGGACAGCAAAAAGGATCGCCTTCGCGCTGTGGAGTCCGGTGCGAACGATTTCATCTCCAAACCGATAGATAAGGTGGAGCTGAGCGTCAGGATAGCATCGCTGGTGAAGATGAAGGAAGCACAGGATACTATCAAGCGTCATGGCCGCGAAAGTGAAGAGCGCTTTCGCGCCATATTTCAGACCGCTCAGGATTGTATTTTCATGAAGGATCGCACTCTGGCCTACACACATGCAAACCCCGCAATGCTCACCTTGATGGGATTGGCGGAATCGCAAGTCATCGGAAAGACAAATCAGAAGCTCTTCCGCCCAGAGTACGCTCGGTATGCAAAAGATCTGGAATCCCGCGTACTGAAAGGTGAAACCATTGAAACGGAGGAAACCCTGAATTGTAAAGGCCCGTCAACAACCTTCAACGTCCTCCGATTTCCGATGACCGATTCTGCGGGCGATACAATTGGTGTCTGCGGAATCGCTCGGGACGTGACAGAGCGTCGGCAGCGAGAAGGTGGGTCTCAGGTGGAGGCTGATCGATATCCGTCAAGTGCGATGAAGGAAACTTTGATGCAGGCTCGTCGTGCCGCACAAAGCGAGAGCATCGTTCTTTTCCTCGGTGAAAGCGGCAGTGGCAAAGACTACTTGGCACGCTATCTTCACGATCACTCGAATCGAGCGGGTGGCCCGTTCTTCGCGGTTAATTGTGCAGCGCTAGCACCTGAACTGGCCGAGTCCGAATTATTTGGCCATGAGCCAGGGGCTTTTACCGGGTCGCAGGGAAGGAAAAGAGGTCTGCTGGAGCTGGCCGAAGGAGGTACCCTGCTTTTGAACGAAGTCGGGGAGTTGCCGCCCAAACTTCAGTCAAAACTACTCACGTTCCTGGACACGAACTCGTTTGTTCGAGTGGGAGGGGAAAAAAACGTAGTCGTAAACGCTCGTTTGATTGCGGCTACCAACCGTGACCTTGAGAAAGAGGTGAGACTGGGGAATTTCCGAGAGGATCTGTACTACCGCTTGAATGTTTTTTGCATACGAGTCCCGCCACTACGTGTGCACATGGAAGACCTCCCGTTGCTTCTCGAGGAGATGCTGTTGTCGCTCTCGGGAAAAATGGGTCTTGCCAGAGCCCCAAGGATCGATGCGGAAGCAATGGATATTCTAGTAAATTATTCCTGGCCTGGGAATGTCAGAGAAGTCCGCAATGTTCTGGAACGGGCCCTGATTCTTTGTGACAGAAGAAGTATTAGAACCAAGGATGTGAGTATCACGGGAAAGGCTTATACTGAGCCAGTGAATGCGGACGAAATATCACTTTCATTGCGAATCTCTCAAGGAGCTTCCATGCACCAAGCGCTTCTTGAAGCAAAGCGCCGACTCATAGAGGCGGCTTTAGCACGATCCAGCGGCAGTATTAAGAATGCTGCCATGCTGCTAGGAATCTCCCGCGATTCATTTGTGCACCACATGCGGTCACTCGATATCCGCAGGTGAAAATCACTTATGGTTTAGTCAAGACCGGTGAAAAACCCCTTTGAATAATAACCTGAAAATTCAGTGCGTTTTGTCTAAATCCGCCCAGCGGTAAGTGCATTCCACCTATTTGCAGTTCCTGTCATAACCTACTTCGATTTCTGCGCCAGCTCATCTCTAACCTGAGAACTCCTTGATTTAACTACTCTAACGCACTACGTCTCCCATCTTACGCGACTTGGCACACAACATGCTCAATAGGTTACCAAAGTTAGGTCGCAAGGAAGGGGGGAATCGGTGCCAAGGTTTACTAAAACTCCGCAACAGAACAGAGGGGAAACCTTGGCACCTCTTTCATCTCTCGTAATTGGCCCCCCCCACCTTCGCTGGAACGACCGGCAAGAAAGGAGAAGAACAATGAACCGTACAACGAAACTGTTTCTGGTTGCGGCATTTGCTTTGGCGATGGTGTCGTACTCTTTTGCAAACGAATGGTTACCGCCCGACATAATCAGGGCGATTGAGGCGCCTGTCTTCCAACCGGACTCTTTGGGCACAAAGAATAACCCAGAGAACAGGCGCGCAGACAATCCCACAAATGTCGAAAAATCCGGAAAACAGACGGCCGGCCGGGTGGTTCAGACAAAGTAGTCTCTGCGGACAGGGCTGAAAGGTTACGACAATAAAGAATAACGTAACGCCTCTGGGTCAGTCTTCAAAAGCGACGGGGACTGTCCTGGAGCCGGACTCAGGATCGAACCTTTTCGGTCCAGAGCAAGCGAGGGAGTCAAATGGCTAAATCAAACGGCGCTATATTGAGTCTAAGGAGGGTGGCGTTTCCTGATTTCACTTCTCTACTAGCTTTCCGGGACAGAGATTCGTTGTCGATTGCCTTGTGCGTCGCTGCTCTGGCGTTTTGGATCCTCTTTACGGTCGGGCTTTTCATGTGGAACGATCCGTCGGTAAATTGGGACGATGTTTTGTCTCAGGCCAGGCTTGCGCTTTTCGACATTTGATCGATGAGGGCCTTCGTTTTCGCTCCTCGTTCCGGTAGCAGCCGACAGGAAACTAATTAAGAGCC
>DATJPW010000035.1:0-9012 GCA_035506215.1 Desulfomonilaceae bacterium | reverse complement strand
CTGCCAACCGATCACGGCCACAGAGATGAAAAAGACCGCAGGCAACAAGCGCTTCACATTGTCATGGACTTGGGGGTTCACTTCTGATCAGGGCTTTGAATGAGGGGTACGAATCTTACGAGTTCCAGAGCTTTAGAAGTCCGGTGACCTTGTTCGTCCTTGGTAACCAATAGCAGACGTTGGGTTTCAAAACCGCCTCCGACAGGGATTACCATGCGACCTCCGGGCTTGAGTTGTTCGAAAAGAGGCGGCGGTACATGAAGAGCGGCACAGGTAACAATGATTCTGTCAAATGGGGCTGCGTCGGTCATACCGTAGTATCCGTCTCCTAGACGAACTGTAACAGAGTTGTAGCCAAGGGTTTTGAGCCTGTCCCGAGCGCTTTCGTACAACGGTTTGATTATCTCGATGGTGAAGACATAGGGCGTGATTTCGGCGAGTACCGCAGCCTGATATCCTGACCCGGTGCCTACTTCCAGCACTTTCATATCAGGATGCAATTCCAGGGCCTGCGTCATCAAAGCTACGATATACGGTTGAGAAATAGTCTGTCCGTGGCCGATGGGCAGAGGTGTGTCATCGTATGCCGACGCTCTTGCAGATGGCGGAACAAAAAAATGGCGAGGGACCTTCAGCATGGACTGTCGCACAGCCTTGTCTGTGATGGTTGTTCTGCCCAATCCCTTAAGCTGGGTTTCTACCATGCGAGTCCGCTCTTCTTGCCTTTCCGCGAAACTCTGTCCCAAATCCGCCGCGCCTGCGGAACCACTTGAATGGGCGGTAACCCAAAACATGACCGCAAACACAATTAGCCCGACAAATGAAAATCTTCCGCCCAGGGGAATAATTCTCAATACAATTCATTCCTTTCAGGAGCGAGCATCACTATCCGGCGGCTGCAAGTACTTCTCCATGATCAACGCGTCGTCCTTGGTTATGCTGTAATAATTTTTCCTGAAGCCGACAGACCTGAAACCGCATTTGCGGTACAAACCCCTGGCGGCTATGTTTTTCCGGGCAACTTCCAGTATGACCCGCTTGAGGCCCTCTTTGACGCATAATGCCTCAAGTTCCGCCATCATTAAGAGGCCGACGCCCTGATGCTTCTTCTCAGGATGGACTGCAATGTTGAGTATATGGGCTTCGTCCAAGACGACCCAGAAGCAGATGTAACCGATCACCAATCTCTCCATCTTGAAGACCACAAGACGCGAGTTACGGTTGTCCATTTCTTCGAGAAACATATTCCTGGACCAGGGGCTGGGAAACGAAGCATGCTCGATGTACAGAACCTCGTCCAGGTCTTCAAGTCTCATCGGTTCCAGTTGCATGACCACACTATCTGACATGGATATCAGCAATCACACTGAGGGCTCTCATGGCAATTTGGGGCAGGCCTGGTCTCTTTTCAAGAATAATCTTCAGCGGCTCGTTATTTCGGCGATCTTTGTCGCAAGAAGTCCCCGGCAAGAAAGATATTCTCCTTACCGGCTTCGGAGGCCAATTTGGCCAGTGTCCTCAAATCGTGGTCCGCTCTGGAATTAATGGCTTTAATAACCATCGGAAGGTTCAGACCGGTAACTACCTCGACTTTCCCGTCCTCGAGGAATGAGAGGGACAGATTCGTGGGAGTCCCGCCGAAAAGGTCGGTAAGGATGAGGACTCCTTGACCACGTTCCACCTTCTTTATGGCGTGCGCAACCTGCTCACGCAACAGGTCGGTGGAGTCGGCCGGGCTGACGGATATAGCCAATAGTGACTCCTCTGAATTGAGGCCTATGAGCCGAGCCGTGTTAATAAACTGAGGCCCCAGTTCTCCGTGGGCCAGTATAATAATTCCAACCATGCTTAGCTTCTTGAACACGAACCGCTGAACTCGTAGCTTTCAGCGGGAAATTTCCCGATGTCTCACTTGCACGTTCGTATAGCCGTTTCGGATCAGGAGCTTGGATACATATTCCGCCACCACTACGGACCGGTGACGTCCTCCGGTACACCCTATAGAAATGGTAAGGTACTGCTTCCCTTCCCGTATGTAAAGAGGTAAAAGAAACACCAACATCTCTTCAAGCCTTTTCAGGAACTTCTTCGTAGTGGCGTGTGAAAACAACCAGTCCGTTACTTCAGGGTCGCGGCCATCTTTATTTTTCAGCTCCTCTACGAAAAACGGGTTCGGAAGAAAGCGCACGTCAAGCACCATGTCTGATTCCATAGGTAAGCCTCTGCCGAAACCGAAAGAGTTTACCACGATGTTCAGCGTTTCACCGGGGAGACCTTCGAAAATCTTTTTGATCTCCTCGCGCAACTGATGAACCGTCATGTCCGATGTGTCTATTATCCAATCGGCTTTTTCTTTGATTTCCGCCAGTTCTATGCGTTCTCTTGTTATGCCGTCCAGCACGCTACCCGATGCGGCCAACGGATGTTGTCGCCTGGTTTCACTGTATCGACGTATCAGCACTTCGTCTCTTGCGTCCAAGAACACGATTTCCAACGAAGTATCAGAAGATTCAAGAGATTTGAGAATCGCTGAATACTTTGGCAGAAAGGTCCGTTGACGCAGGTCCAGCACAAGGGCCAAGCGGGTCAATTCTCCCCCGCTGGATTCGGTCAACTCCACGAGTTTTGGCACCAAATCCAAGGGAAGATTGTCCACGCAAAAGAAACCCGCATCTTCAAGGGTTCGGGCGACAGTTGATTTCCCGGATCCCGAAAGTCCGGTAATTATGATTAGTTTTCGTTTCATCAGGGGCTTACCGATCCGCTTTCTCTGAAACGCTTGGCCAAGAGTTCAATTATGACAGCCGGGTCCAGACCGTTTGGCACCGGTACGCGCACGGTAAGGATTTCCCGGCCTAGAAGCTCCATTCTGCCTGTTTCCGGGACGATTCTGCCTGCGTCCTTTTCCGGATCGTAGGCGTCCAGATCAATTACAAGATTGATAGGTGAGGATGAGGCAGTAGCATTAGGGAAAAGTGTTTCCGCTTTGAAAATGCCCAGGCCCCTCACTTCAATCCGTGCCTGTTCCTCCACTGCCCTCCCCCGGGGCTCGCCATCAGGTCCGGGGGTCACCTCCACAAGGTCGTCAGAAATTAGCCTGTGACCTTTTCGCATAAGATTCAATGCCGCCAGGGACTTTCCGGAGCCGGGGCGGCCGCGCACGAGTATCCCTACACCGTGTACCACAACGAGAACGGCCTGTATTCTGGTGTGATTCATCGTACTGTTAAATACCACGCGCTGACACGATGATCAATTGTAAGCTACTGAGAATACTGCGTTCAAAAACATGTTGACAGAGAGCCAAATATACTATAATTTCTATATTCGTATTTTACAGAGCGTCCGGGAGGTCAAATGCAGCTTAATTTTAGGAAAATCACTTTAATGATAACTGCCGCTGCTGTCGCACTACTTGTTTTTCCAGCATGGAGTGGGGCGTCCGATCTTGCTTCCACCGCAAACATTTTCTTGTTTCCCAAGCCTCTTGGCGTCGCCGACATGGTCCTCAAAAATCATCTGGGCAGAACGGTCACTTTGCGAGATTTCAGGGGCAAGGTAGTGCTCCTCCACTTCTGGTCGGTTCAGTGCCCTGCATGCCGCATGGAAGAACCTCTGCTCGAAAAAATCAAGCAAAATTTCGGACCTTCAGGGCTTGAGATCCTCGGTGTAAATCTGGTGGATCAGCCTCAGGCCATATTTAATCATTGTGCTTCAAACAAGATCTCGTTTCCGGTCCTGTTCGATGGAGGTGGTTTCACCTTGAAGCCGCTCAACGTGGGCGGAAAGGCCACAGCCTTTGTGATCAATCCTCAGCAGGAAGCTATCCTGGAAGTTCCGGGTTTTCCGACAACATACATACTGGACTGCAGAGGCGATGCGGTCGGTTTCAGTGTGGGCCCCGCGCGCTGGGACCACAGAATGGCCCTGTCATTGATTCAGGGCCTTTTGGCTAACAGGAGAACGTGCATCTCCTCCGCGCCTCAAATGTTCGGAAATCTGTTTTGAATGCGGCGGGCTATCATGCCGCATGATAAGTGGCCGGGCGAACATCGATATTCCATTTCCCTTGACAACCGATTTTCGGATAGTTAGAGTTTTTCTGCATTGCAGGCGCGTAGCTCAGGGGGAGAGCATCACCTTGACGCGGTGAGGGTCTGGGGTTCAAATCCCCACGCGCCTACCATGTCGAGAATATAAGGAGTCTTCCTCCGCAAAGTCCCCTGAAAATAGGAAGGATGTCGATCATATGACTTTTAACGGGTTGCGGGACTCATCCCAGGTATCCTTTACGAATCTGAGAGCATGAAGCCCTCCATCGAGATCGAAGTCAACGGAACAATCAGATCTTACCCAGCCGGTATAACCCCGGAAGAAATCTTAAGGGAAAATTCCGATCAGAATGGCTATGACTGTTTGGCGGCGGAGCTGAATGGACACGCGGTGGACCTGTCCACTCCTCTGACCGACTCGGGAAGACTGACATTCATCAACACTCAGTCGCGAAAAGGTCTTGATATTCTTAGGCATTCCACTTCTCACGTCATGGCGCAAGCCGTCAAAGAACTTTTTCCGGACGCCCTGGTCACCATTGGTCCGGCAATTGAAGACGGTTTCTATTACGATTTTGACACTCCTCGACCCTTTACTCCGGAAGACCTCGAGAGGATAGAAAACCGGATGCGGGAGATTGTTAGGAGCAGGCTTCCCTTCCGCCGAGTGGTGGTGCCTAAAGAAGAGGCGATGCAACACTTCAAGCAAAAAGGCGAATCCTATAAAGTCGAGTTGATTGGTGACGTCGACGCGGACGAGGTAAGCCTATATTCGCAAGGAGAGTTCACCGACCTGTGCCGTGGACCCCATATTCCGGATTCAGGTTACATTAAAGCGTTCAAGCTCACCAAAGTCGCGGGCGCCTATTGGAGGGGCGACGAACGCAATGCCATGCTGCAAAGAATTTACGGAACTGCGTTTCCTTCTGAAGAGGCCCTCAAGAATTATCTCCATTTTTTGGAAGAGGCCAAGAGGAGAGACCACCGGAAGCTTGGCAAGGAATTAGATTTGTTTTCCATCGTGGACGAAGCGGGACCAGGGCTGGTCATCTGGCACCCCAAGGGCGCGATGCTCCGATACCTTGTTGAAGAGTTTGAGCGCACCGAGCACTTGAAGCGTGGCTACCAAATGGCGGTGGGTCCGCAGGTGCTCAAAAGAGAGCTGTGGGAAAAATCAGGGCATTTCGACAATTACCGGGACAACATGTATTTTACGAATGTGGACGGGATTGATTACGGCATCAAACCGATGAATTGCCTGGCCCACATGATCATATACAAGTCGAAGATTCGCTCTTACAGGGATCTTCCGTTGAGATTTTTTGAGCTTGGCACCGTGCTGCGCCATGAAAAAAGCGGAGTCTTGCACGGTCTGCTTCGGGTCCGGCAGTTCACCCAAGATGATGCGCACATCTTATGCACTCCGGAGCAGTTGAATGACGAAATTTTGGGAATCATCAATTTTGTCCGCGATGTGATGGGGATCTTTGGCTTCGAATACACCATGGAACTTAGCACGCGACCCGAGAAATCCATTGGAACTGATGAAGATTGGGAACGGGCCACGAATGCTTTGCGTAAAGCGTTGCAAGATCTTGGTTCGGCCTATGAGGTAAATGAAGGGGACGGCGCGTTTTACGGCCCTAAAATAGATATAAAACTCAAAGATGCGCTGTCCCGTTCGTGGCAGTGTGCTACAATTCAGTGTGATTTTACATTGCCTGAGCGGTTCGACCTGACTTACGTGGATTCCGATGGGGAACGCAAGCGACCGGTAATGATCCATCGAGTAGTACTCGGAGCGATTGAACGATTCTTGGGCGTCCTGATCGAACACTATGCCGGCGCATTCCCATTATGGATATCACCGGTCCAGGGCATTGTTATGACTATCACGGATCGTCAACACTCATATGCCAAAGAGATAAGTTCCAGACTGAGAATGGAGGGGGTCAGGATCGAAGAAGACCTCCGCAACGAGAAGATAGGGTTTAAAATTCGAGAAGCCCGCAACCAGAAGGTGCCTTACATGATAATCATCGGCGATAAGGAAGTCAGCAGCGGGACACTTGCTGTACGAAAGAGAGGCGCGGAGAATACTCAAGGATTTACTATGGAGCAATTCTTGTCGATGTTCCGCCAGGAGGTAGCAAACCGTTCATGAGTCAACTGAAAGCGGAAAGTGCCGCATGCGGCTTGTCAGGGGGGCTCTTTTCATGAGAGGAAGGCCGAGAGGTGTTGTTGCGGTGGAGCCTTCGGTTAGAGTGAACCAAAATATTCGTGCACCAAAGGTGCGGGTGATCTCTCCTGAAGGCGAACAGCTAGGAATAATGGACGTTTCCGAGGCTCTCCAGAGGTCCGAGGGATTTGGCTTGGATCTCGTAGAAGTGGCCCCGACTGTGGACCCCCCTGTCTGCAAGATAATGGACTACGGGAAGTTCCGCTACGAAGAAAGCAAGAAAGATCACGAAAGAAAAAAGAAGCAGGCCACAGTTGTGATTAAAGAGATCAAGCTGAGGCCCAAGACCGAAGATCATGATCTGCAATACAAAGTCAAGAACTTGAAGCGCTTTCTGGATGAGAAATGTAAGGTTAAGGTTACTATTATGTTCCGCGGACGAGAGATCACTCACCCCGAAATGGCACGCCACTTGGTTGACAGACTCCTCGAAATGGTGAGCGACGCCGCTGAGGTCGAGCAGACGGCAAAGTTTGAGGGCCGAAACATGGTACTGATACTTGCTCCCAAATAGTTGAGCGGCGTCGAATGTTCATAACTGAAAAACGGAAGTTTACCCGAGTCCCTTTCAGGACACAGGTTAAACTTAAGGCGGCCGGCAAGACGATAATTTCCCAAAAGTTACGGGATATTAGCCTTGGCGGCGCGTTCCTCTACTCGACCGAATCCTTCCCGGTAGGGACGATGTGCCTCTTGGAGATCAGATTGACGGGCCGGGCAAGCTTACTGAAGATCGGAGTAGAAGGTAAAGTGGTCCGATCGGAAGACGGCGGTCTGGCGGTGGAATTCAGCAGAATCGATGTGGACAGCCTGGTACATTTGCGACATATAGTGAAGATTTATTCCCAAGATCCCGAGACAGTTGAAATCGAGTTCAATCGCAAATTGCTCGAAATAGAGTGAACGCCTCACTTCACCGGCAAGCGGTGTGAGTTACGGATTCAGCCGGTCCATGAGCCGTGGAAATGCGATGGCTTCACGAACATGGTGGATTCCGGCTATCCACGCCACGGTCCGCTCGATTCCCAGGCCAAATCCGGCGTGCGGAACAGAGCCGTATCGTCTCAGATCCAGATACCATTCCAATGGGGCCCGGTCGAGGCCTGCGGCAGCAATGTTGGACTCCAACGTTTCCAGACTGTCCTCTCTCTGGCCACCCCCTATGATTTCCCCGTGTCCTTCGGTGGCCAAGAGATCCACTGCCAAAGCCAGCCTTCGGTCCCCTGGAGCCTTTTTCATGTAGAATGGCTTGATAGCTGAGGGATAATGGGTGACAAAAAGCGGCTTATCAAAAGCTCCGGATAGCACTGTCTCTTCGTCACCTCCAAAGTCATCTCCCCAATTGAACTGAAACTTCTGATCTTTCAGGACGTTGACTGCCTCAGAGTACGTGATTCTGGGAAAAGGCGCCTTGATCTTTTCCAGCGCGCCACGGTCTCGTTCCAGAGTTGTTAGCTGAGCAGAGCATTTCTCGAGTACCTTCTCAACTACTGCGCATATAAGTCCTTCAGCCAGTTCGATTGTCTGGTCCAGTTCCCAATAGGCCATTTCAGGTTCGATCATCCAAAACTCGGTGAGATGTCTGCGAGTCTTTGATTTTTCTGCTCGAAAGGTCGGCCCGTGGACGTAAATTTTTCCGAGAGCCATGGCCGCGGCTTCGCCGTAAAGCTGGCCGGATTGTGTCAGGTAAGCGGAACGCCCAAAATAGCCGACTTCGAACAGCGAGGTGGTCCCCTCGCACGCGGTGGGAGTCAATATAGGGGCCTCCACTGAAATGAACCCAAGATCGTCAAGATACTCCCTGGCTGAACTGGTGACCACGGAACGAATCTTCAACAGGGCCGCTTGTTGCGACGATCTGATCCACAGGTGGCGATGATCCATAAGAAAACCGACACCATGCTCTTTTTTGGCAATTGGATACGGTTCGGCTTCCGAAACCAATTCCAGCTCTTGCGTATTCAGTTCATAGCCGATGGGGGAGCGCGGGTCCCGCTTCACTTGCCCGCGGACTATTATGGAGGATTCATATGGAACCTTGTCCGCAAGCTCGAAGGCTTCAGCAGATACCTGATCCGGCGTCACTACGCATTGAATTACTCCTTGCCCGTCTCGAAGCAGCAAGAATCGAATCTTGCCTGAAGAACGCCGGTTATCGACCCAGCCCCTCAGTTCTACGGTCTGTCCTTCATATCCCGATATGTTGTCTATACTGACCCAATCCATTGACCGTCCCCACGAATTGATTGCGACTCTTTAGCTCAATATTTATACGATAGCCGGTGGCTTGAAGGAAACTTTTTCAGTCGGAGCCCTCTCCACGGCCACCTGCGGAAAAGCTAAGGCAGGGTCGGTCTATTACCCATTGCATACTTGCCGTCCCTCTGATAGAAAGATCAGCGATGAGAATAAGCGATTATCTGGAAACTTTCAGGCATTCAGTACAATTTCTCAAGGCTGAAGCGATTTCGCGCGTTGCGGCAGGCATTCTGATCCTGGGCTGCGCATCATTTGCCGATGTCGCTGCCGCGGACCCAAATGTCACTCCGCAGGGAATTCCGGAATTCCTGACTCAAAAGGGGAAAAACCTCACCGCGCTCAAGGCCATCATGAATATCACAAGTATTTACGATGGCGGCAAGTCCCGGCAGGACGTAAGGGGTTTTCTCTTGTATCGCCGGCCAAGTGATTTCAGGTTTCAAGGGGTCGCTGCGGCCGGGA
>DATJPW010000034.1:0-13066 GCA_035506215.1 Desulfomonilaceae bacterium | reverse complement strand
TGATAAAAGGATATTGGCAGCAGAAGCTCGTCCTGCCGAGTACATAACGCTGGACAAGAAGCGGCTTACCGTTGACACTGTCTCCCGTTGGAGAATAGAAGATCCTCTCATATTTTATAAGACCGTCAGGAATCAGGTCGGTGCGATTGCTCGATTAAATGACATTATATTTGCAAGACTTCGCCAAGAGATTGCGAACCATAATTTTAAGGGCTTCATACGCGAAGAGCGTGAATATATAATGGACCAGGTAACAAAGGGAACTGCGGAGATGGCGAAACCATTCGGCATCCGAGTCATTGATGTCCGGATTAAGCGCGTGGACCTCCCGGAAGAGGTCCAGAAAAGCGTTTTCCAAAGAATGAACGCCGAACGCGAAAGGATTGCGAAGCGTTATAGAGCTGAAGGAGAAGAACAGGCCCGGGAAATAAGGGCCGATGCCAACAAAGAAAAAGAAATCATACTGGCGGAAGCCTATAGACAGTCGGAAACTTTGCGCGGAGACGGCGACGCGGAAGCTACCAACATTTACGCTCAGGCTTATGGCAAGGATCCGGACTTTTACTCCTTTGTGAGACACATGGAGGTATATCAGAAATCGTTTGGAGCAGACACTACCATATTGCTGCGTCCCGATTCCCCCCTGTTGCGATACCTGGGTAACTCGGGCACAACGTCAGCGCCCTCTCCACAGAAGGCCGGTAGTGCAAACTCTGGCAATAAATGATAGATTATCATTGACTGTCGGTGATGGAGGTCGTAAGAAATCGTCGGATTTGTGGCCGTCGGCTCTTGAATCCGGTATGATAAAATAGCCGGAACATACGAAGTTTTATTAACTTACGAAATTTTGTGATGCTCTGGACCGGGGGGCGGAGTATCGTGCATGTCGAAATGAATTTCTAACCAAAGGGACGTGATTGATGAAAGCTCTATTGGTCTACCCGGCCATACCGGACACTTTTTGGAGTTTCAAGCATATTATGAAGATCATCCGTAAACGGGCCGCTCACGTGCCATTAGGCTTGTTAACGGTTGCCTCCATGTTCCCCGAACAATGGGACCTCAAGCTGATCGATACCAATGTTGAAAGCCTCTCGGATCAAACGATTCAATGGGCCGATATAATTTTCATCGGCGCCATGATGGTTCAAAAAGAGTCGGTGCGTGAGATTGTCGCCAAATGCCATGAGTTCGATAAGCCGGTGGTGGCCGGTGGGCCGCTTTTTACAAGCACTCCGGAGGATTTTGAAGACATCGATCATCTTGTCCTCAACGAAGCCGAGATAACGTTTCCGATGTTCTTGAACGACCTGGCCGCGGGAAATCCCCGCAAGGTCTACACTACCGATGAGAAACCGGACATTACTTTGACCCCGCTGCCCCGATGGGACCTGATAGATATGAAGCAGTACGCTTCAATGTCTGTTCAGTATTCCAGGGGATGCCCGTACGATTGTGAATTTTGTGACATAGTCAACCTGAATGGCAGACGTCCCCGGGTAAAATCGAATGAGCAAATGATTCGGGAGCTTGAAATACTCTACGGGATGGGTTGGCGCGGGCGTGTTTTTATTGTGGACGATAATTTCATTGGGAACCGCATCAAGGTCAAATCGCTTCTCAAAACCATAAGGCCGTGGCAGGAGTCCAAAGAGTTTCCGTTCACGCTCTACACCGAGGCCTCGGTGAACCTCGCTCAGGATGATGAACTGATGAGTTTGATGACCGCCGCGGGATTTGATTCGGTCTTCCTTGGTCTGGAGACGCCGGCGGAAGAATGCCTCGCGGAATGCGGCAAGCACCAGAACCGTTCGATGGACCTGGTGGAAGCGGTCAAGACGATCCAGCGAAATGGAATGGAGGTAATGGGGGGCTTCATAATAGGCTTTGATAATGATCCGCCCAACATTTTTGAACGCCAGATAAAATTTATCCAAAACAGTGGCGTGGTGAAGGCGATGATCGGCCTGCTCAATGCGCCTCCAGGGAGCCGACTTTACCGACGACTCAAAGAGGAGGGGCGACTGCTCGAGGATTGCTCCGGCGATAACTGCGATGGATCCATGAATTTTATTCCCAAAATGGACCCACGGATCGTGAAAGAGGGGTACAACGCGGTCCTGAACTACATATATTCTCCGAAGGAATACTATGCGCGCGTGCTGGAGTTTCTGGGGACCTACAAGCCCATCCGAAGACGCCGAATAACGGTGCTGGAAGTAACGGCATTTTTTAATTCCGTTCTTTACTTAGGCATTCTGGACAAATGGAGCAACAAGATCTACTACTGGAAACTATTGTTCAAGGCGTTTATCTCTCACCGCGAGTCGTTTGGGGAGGCTGTCTCACACATGATTTTCGGCTACCACTTCCGAAAGTTGCTGGGCGGTGTATCCCGAAATGATTCGAGGATCTTGAAGGACAACACATTAATCAGCTTGCTTTAGACGGCAGGAGAGCCGACCGAATTTCTTGATTTGCACACGAAGAATCTGCTGGCACGGAGAGACCTTCTCAAAATTACCTGACCTGCAAAAGAGTGGTACGATTCAGTAGGGGCGGGTTTTATACCCGCCCTTGGTAGGTTTTTTCAAAAGCGAGCGGGCATAAAACCCGCCCCTACCCGCGTCTAGTGGGTACATAGATCCAGCCTTACCAATTGCCCTTCCCACTTCTTCATGAAAATTTCGCCGTCAAGCTGCATGCTCCAGTTTCCGTTTTCCAAGTGAGGGCGAGTGTCTATATGCCATGTCCTGGAAAAACCCAGCATATGGATAGACAGTGTTTCGCCCTTGATACTCACTCGGCCGCCCTTAACTGTTGCCCGTCTGCCTTTGAAATCCGCTCTGCCGTCAGGTTGAATCCTTATCAGAGTGCCTCGTTTGCCCAGCCACTCGCCCGCGAACACCATCTGCTCGGCTGCTAAAGGTCGGTTCTTTAGTACCGTGGGAAAGTCTCCGAACTGTTTTTGCATCAACAAAGCGCCTGAAATAATGGCCATTGCAAAGATCGCTGTTCCTATTATTCCAAGTGCACGCCCCACTTTCAGGACGGCGGTTTTTTGAGGCGACATAAGCCCTTTTCGGATTTTGCGCAAATCGGAACCGGCCATGATCCAAGCGGCAATGCCTACAGGGCCGCACATGAAAAGCGACAAGATCCCAAGGAATAAGATCAGGTTGGACCGATCTGATTGGTTTTTTCCGTCCGCCGCAGAGTTCACGGGACGTGAGAGGTCACTCCCCGGCTTGATAGGCTCATATGATCCGGCAGGTTGATCCGTCATGTTAGGACCTGCAAATTGGTTATGGATATAGTGATTGTCAAAAAAGTTTGCCCGATCATAAGGGCCGACAATTCAAACAAATCAATCACACCTTAGTGCCACAGGGACACCCAAGCCCTGCCGATTCTGTCGAATGCTGACAAAAATTCTTGGCAGCCACTATGATACGACAAAAAGAAGCCCGACGGATCTGACAAAAGGGTATGGCTCCAAACAAGGAGGATACAGTCTTTCCGCCGGGCGATTGCAAGGCTAGCAGCCGCATCATAAACGCTGCCGTCAGATTTGTCAAGCAAGGAATTGAGCCACTTTGAGCAATTCTCAAAGTGACGAACACATTGACTAACATTTCTGCAATTGCAAAAGTGCAGTGCTATAGGGCGGACAGCTCATAACTTTTTCCGGAATTTCGGATCAGGCGAACCAGCGCCGGATGCAGCAGCTCCACTGTCTTGCGGAAATTTTTGATGAACTTAATCCATTTCATTGCAGCCGGAAGTGTGGACGGCAATTGAGTAGGCCGACGCCACAGCTCCTTGAGCGCTCTGGGTTCCGGAAAAGGTGGCGAATTAACATCGTCGGAAATCACTCTGAGCGCAGCAAACGGGATGCCCATGTTTGAAGCTTCCAAGGCGACAGCATGACTTTCCATATCCACGGCATGCCCACCGGTCAGCTGGTGAAGCTGACGCCTGTGATCGCTGTTTATTACGGCTTTGGAGACAGTGGCAAGCCGGGCTATCCTGAACTGAAGTCCCTCAGTGCCGCATGCGTCGGAAATCGCTTCAACCAGCTCAGCAGAACACTTGAGAATACCGTCGGGCTGATCACCGAAAACCGTTTCGCAAGCCACCACAATATCTCTTATTCGGGAGTCGGGTGCTAGCCCGCCAGCCGTTCCAACGCTCAGAATAGCCGAAGGTCGAACCTCAAGATGCCTGATGGCATCAGCCGCCCTGGCCGGTCCGATCCCGCTGCGGACAATGACCAACGAATGTCCTTCAAAAAATGCTTGTCTATAGATCGCTCTGTTATGGGCCCAACGACGCTTAACCTCGACTCGTCGCAGGAACGGATACGCCTCAATTCCCATGGCAAAGACGATACAAAGTAGGGGGTTTTCTCTGTGCATATTAGTCCAGGACAGATATAGTAGCTCAACCGACTCGTGGGGCCAAGAAAATGTCGCAGGTTCAACTCGATGCAATTGACAAGAGAATTCTCCTGGCGCTTCAGGGAGATCTTGGTGATTCTCCCGAACCTTATGTCGGGATTGCCCAAGAACTGAAAATCTCCGAATTCGATGTCATCCGGAGAATAAGACGTATGATGGACGAAGGAGCAATCCGCAGAATAGGCGCAATGATCCGACACATTCGGGCAGGAATCGAATTCAACGGCATGGTTGTTTGGAAGGTGGAACCGCATCGCGTTGAGGAAGTGGGTCAAATTTTGGCCGGATTTCCGGAGGTGACACACTGTTACGAGCGCCCCGCTTTTGGTGAAAACGGGGGGACTCTGTTCACGATGGTGCATGCTTCCACCGAGGAACGTTGTTTGGAAATAGTGCGGAACATGGCCCAAAAGGTAGGGGTGGAGCGGTACGAAATATTGTTTAGTGACCGGGAATTGAAAAAGGTCAGCATGACCTATTTTGATGAGGAGGCGTGCGAAGAATGAGCAGCACTCAGAAGTCAGAAGATCTCTTGCGAGAAGCGGTACAACTAATACCGGGCGGAGTCAATTCCCCTGTGCGGGCGTTTAAGGCGGTAGGTTTGTTTCCTCGGTTCATACGCTCCGGCAAAGGCTGCAAAATTGTCGATGAGGACGGCAATCAATTCATTGACTATGTCGGTTCATGGGGTCCTCTGATTCTGGGTCATGCACATCCTGAGGTACTGGAGTCGCTTGAAAGGACCATGAAGGACGGCACTTCATTCGGCGCACCCACAAAGCGCGAAATCGAAATGGCCCGTTTGATTACCGATATGGTCCCCTCCGTGGAAATGGTAAGGCTCGTGAACTCCGGGACCGAGGCCACCATGAGCGCGATACGATTGGCCAGGGGTGTTACCGGGAGAGATATGATCGTAAAATTCTCCGGATGTTATCACGGCCACAATGACGGTTTGTTGGCCCGTGCAGGCTCAGGAGCGGCTACCTTCGCGGTGCCTGATTCATTGGGAGTGCCCGCGAGCGTGGTGGAAAAGACTATGGTATTGCCTTTCAACGACCTGGAAGCCGTGCATTCTTATATGCGAGGAAACGGGACCAAGGTCGCAGCCGTGATTCTGGAACCCATAGCCGGCAACATGGGGGTGGTACCTCCCAAGAGCGGTTTTCTGGAAGGTCTTAGAGACTTGTGCAGCCGGTACGGCGGTCTGCTGATCTTTGATGAAGTCATCTCCGGTTTTCGCGTGGCTTCCGGTGGCGCTCAGCAATTATATGGAGTTAAACCCGACCTCAGTTGTTTCGGCAAAATAATAGGTGGAGGACTGCCTCTAGCCGCGTTCGGCGGGCCTCGTTCCATAATGGAAAAGCTTGCGCCGGTGGGCGGAGTCTATCAAGCAGGGACCCTATCGGGGAATCCGCTGGCTGTAGCGGCAGGGCTGACAACTCTTCAGATTTTGCGGAGGGAAAACCCTTATGCCGATCTCGAGCGAAAGTCAGCAATGCTTGCCGCCGGAATTGAGCAAACTCTCCGTGAGAAGGGTGTGGCGCATACCTTGAACCGAGTCGGATCAATGCTATCACTTTTCTTTCATTCCGGTCCGGTCCACTCTTACGAAGACGCTTTACGCGCCGACAGAAACGCTTTTAGTAAGTTCTTTTCCCGTATGCTTGACGAGGGTGTGTATCTCGCGCCTTCGCCCTTCGAGTCATGGTTCGTCAACGTTGCCCATGCCGACACCGACATTGCCGATACAATTGACGCAGTCCGTCGTAGTTTTGAAAGGTAGCTTGGACGACGGCCGAATTAGTGGACGCGATAATCGCTACAAATTTGTATTGCCTTTAGTGCTCTTTTTCTGTACGCTGAACATTGCCCTTGCTTCGGTTTTTATATCTATTAGTGTGCCTGAAATTGGGGGGTCATTCCTCGCTCGCCTCAAAGCGCCGAAGCAGCGGTGATTGTTCGGCTACTTAACCCAAGTCGTGTCGCATTCGGAAGAACTGAGAAAACCACATACTAAATGCAAGGAGGGCAAGTATGGAAATGCATATCGACGTTCCGGAGAGACTGGCGTTGAAAGGGGTCACCCGGCGGGATTTTATGAAATTCTGCGGATTCATGGCCACTGTCCTTGGGCTTCCTATGTCGTTTGCTCCGAAAATCGCACACGCTGTCGCGACCAAGCGACCCACTGTCGTTTGGTTGCATTTTGCCGAATGTACAGGCTGCACCGAATCCTTTATACGCACTACTTATCCGTGGGCAGCCGACATCATTCTGGACAGCATTGACTTGGCGTATCACGAAACGATTATGGCTGCGGCAGGGGATCAGGCTGAGGAGATCCTCAATAACACGGTAAATAACCAGAAAGGCCAATACATAGCCATTGCGGAGGGCGGCATACCCACCAAAGACAACGGGGTGTACGGAAAGATCCACGGCAAGACCTTCTTCGAGATAGCCAACAGCGTCTGCAAGAATGCAGCCGCGGTCATATGCGTGGGCAACTGCGCATGTTCCGGCGGTGTGCAGGCCGCTGCGCCCAATCCCACTGAAACCAAGAGCGTGGGAGAGGCCACGGGAATAAAGACCATCAATTGTGAAGGATGTCCACCCAACGCGGACAACATGGTCGCCACTGTCATTCATTATCTCCTGCTTGGCAAGTTGCCGGCGGTGGATGACCGAGGTCGGCCGCTGTTTGCCTATGGATACCTGATTCACGACAATTGCGAGCGCAGAGGCCATTATGAAAACGAAGAATTTGTGAAGGAATTCGGAGACGCAGGAGCGGCCAAGGGATGGTGCCTTTTCAAGATGGGATGCAAGGGCCCTGAGACCCACAACAACTGCCCGATCATCAGATGGAATCAGGGCGTCAATTGGCCCATAGGCGCGGGACACCCCTGCATCGGATGCAGTGAGGCCAAGTTCTGGGACAAGATGAGTCCCTTCTACGTGGAAAAGTCATAAACGGAATAGCGGAGATCTCCGATACTCCTATCAATTAGTCCAGCTTATCAAGAAGGAGTCTGAACATGGCAAGAGTTGTCGTTGACCCCATTCCGAGAATTGAGGGGCATTTACGCATAGAAGTGGAAGTCGAAAACGGCAAAGTGAAGGACGCCTGGAGCACTGGCACTCTGTTCAGAGGACTTGAAATTATTCTCCAGGGCCGGGATCCACGAGATGCCCACCTTTTAACCCAACGTTCCTGCGGAGTGTGCACCCTGGTGCATTCCCTCGCTTCGGTAAGGGCCGTCGAGGACGCGCTCAAGATAAAGATACCTCCAAATGCGCGGATCGTTCGCAATTTGACGCATGCAGCCCAAAACATGCACGATCATCCGGTGCACTTCTATCAACTTTGCGCCCTGGATTGGGTAGACGTCGTGTCAGCCTTGCAGGCGGATCCCGGGAACACAGCGGACCTCTCCTCCGCGGTCAGCGGTAGACCGCAAACCAAAAAGTATTATGAAGGCCTTAAAGGGAAGCTCAAAGCCTTTGTAGATTCCGGCCAGCTAGGCCCGTTTGCCAACGCCTATTGGGGACATCCTGCGTACAAGCTGCCGCCCGAGGCGAATCTGATGGCTGTGGGTCATTATCTGGACAATTTGCGCCAGCAAGTGCACGCGGCGCAGATGACGGCAATCTGGGGAGCCAAGAATCCCCACTTGCAAGGACATCTGCCTGGTGGCGTAACGGTGGCACAGCAACTTAATGTGGACCGTATCGCGCAGTATTTGTACATGCTTCGAGAGCAGATCAAGTTTATTGAAGATGTGTACATACCCGATCTTCTCGCCGTAGCGTCCTTTTACAAGGACGAGTGGGCGAAAATCGGTGGAAACAAAAACTTCCTTTCTTACGGCGATTTTCCCCAGAGCGACGACGAACCCGGCTCATTCTATTTCCCCAGGGGCATCATCCTCAACGGGGAACTCAAGCTGGTCAAGGTTGAGCCGCAAAAGATTACTGAAGATGTGACCCGCTCCTGGTACGAGACCGGCAAGCCGCTGCATCCCTCAGTGGGCGAAACCAAACCATTGATGGGAGACAAGCTCAAAGGGGCCGTGCCTGATACTCAGTCCAAGGACGGCAAATACTCTTGGCTTAAAGCCCCGAGATATGACGGACAACCGATGGAGGTAGGTCCGCTGGCTCAATGTCTGGTCTCATATGTAGGTGGTAACAAGGAGATCAAAGAAAACACGGACATGGTCCTTACGAAACTGAGCATAGGGCCTGACGCTTTGTTCTCGACTCTGGGACGAATCGCGGCCCGTGGAATCAAATGTCTGGTGAATGCCAGGGCAAGTGAAAAATGGGTTATGGACCTCGTCGAGAACATTAAGAAAGGCGATACCAAGACTTTTACCTCTTACAAGCTCGACGAGAGCACCAACGGAATGGGGGCCGGTCTGAACGACGTCGCTCGCGGTTCGCTCGGACACTGGGTCAACATTGAAAAGGGCAAGATTAAGAATTATCAACAAGTTGTTCCGTCAACGTGGAACCTTGGCCCGACCGACGGAGCCGGGAAGAAGGGTCCGGTTGAAAATGCTCTGATTGGCACCCCTGTGGCAGATCCAAAGAAGCCTCTCGAAATTCTAAGGACGGTACATTCTTTTGATCCTTGCATCGCTTGTGCCGTGCACGTTATCGACCCTCACACCAACGAGATCTACAAGTTTAGAGTTTCCTAGGCCCGCCATGAGTGGGCAATGAGAGGCGGTCGAAAGGCCGCCTCTTTTATTTTACAGCGATTCTCAAAAGTAATCACGAATTGCAAAGAACGATCCCCAGCAATTGGTAGGTGTCGGCCTCCGTGCGTGCATATTTTATGTATATAAATCAACTAGTTCTGGCCGGCAGGGACGCCGGCCCCTACCGAGTTTTTCGCCGCACAGATGTTAAATTACGTGAAAACTTTGGAGAACCGCTCTAATTGTGGTATAAATAATTAACTGAAAAAACAGCATGTAATGTATGAAACATAATCAAATTCTAATGGTCAGTAGTCAATAGCAACATAATAGGGCAGTTTAAGATCTGCCTGTTAATCGGAGGTTGCTATGACTTATGCTTATCTCGAATTCTCAAAGACTTATGAAGAATTCAAAGAAAAGTTTCCAAACCATCCTCTGACTGACGAACTCCGCAATCAGGTCCTGCGGGGAAGATTGCCGGGAGATGAATGGCTGAAAGCTCGAACGAAAAAGATGAAAAACCTTATGGCGCCGATATGGGCTAGATAATGATGATGCGGATCAAGTGATGATTATACGTTTCGGTTCCCCCTTGACTATCTTGTCACCAACCGAAGTGCCGCAACGGGCACACAGGTATTCGTACTTATCGCCCTCAGGGAGCACAAGCAAAAGCCGTTCGCGGACCGGCATCGATCTGCCGCACTTGGGACAAAAAAGTTCTAAAGCATTTAAATTTTCGAATTGTTTCTTTTCAGCCGCTTGCCGTCTTGAACTCGGGCTGGGCCTTCGTACGACGAATCGCTGCATGTTTGCTCTCCCATTAATTGCACTCGGCAGGGTTCATTTCAAGTGATCGTAATTCCATGCTTGTGTACAATACAATCTGTCAACCCATATCTAAAAGGTCAAACCCCGGTCAAGCAAAAAATCTCTAACTGCAAGCCACTACGCAGAATTTTAACGAGAGATCCAAGAATCTACGCGGCGGAACTTGATCAAGATTGCCCAATTTCGGAATTAGTTGGATTACGGATCGAGTCGGTTGTGACAATTCTGTCTTAATGAAGTGATGATCAAGCTTTAGAATGTAATGATTGACATAATATGAATTACAATGCTATCATATTAATGAAATTAGTTATGAAAAGGTTCGGATGGCGCTCTGACGTGGAGATTAGCATGAAGCGTATGGCTGTAATCATTGCCCTGGTAACCGTCGGCCTTGTGGTCTTGTCATCGACCGCGGGCCTCGCTGCTATGTTCACTTTTGGTTGTTACCGAGATGGCCAATGTATCAACCGGCTCTATGACCGGTTCTACGGCGCCCCGTGTCATTTCCCACCTGCAGATAACCCCTGCGCCGTCCCATGCCCTCCGCCCGGTTTTCAGGAGCAAGCAGTGCCGTGTGCGTTCAAAACCGCCTGCCCGTCCGAGCAGCTTCCCTGTCACGGCGTTGAGTACGGAGCGTTTCCTTATCCTCTGTTTCGCGTTAAGTGATCTTGAATCAACCTCTAGTTTTATACCGGCGCGCTTTCAAACAAGTGATTCAATGTTCATGGTAGCGCAGGTATCTTGCCCATCATTTTTGGTGGAGGCGGGACGCCTGCCTCACCATTCTTGTCTATGATTACCCCCTGTCATAAGATGCATAAGCAACAGTGCGGCCAATTGGCTTGTTCAACTCAAAAGAAGCCTATGAGGACTTAGCCTAGACTTCCAACGAATTGCATTCTTGATTTCCGGAATCAATTACAGATTTGAAATGTTAGACTTGAGACTCAATAGGTGCCCGGACGTTAATTCGCGAGATGCTATGATGCGAATATTGGTCTGGGGCCCGAGGGTATGCAGGCTACCCATTAGATTATCATTAACTACATACTGATTTTGTGTTAGAGCATGAAAAAAAGTGATATGATTATTTTTTTAGCTTAACCTGCCTGCCTTTCCGAATGACCAACTGACGGGTCTTTCGGACAACACGATGGGTCGTCTTCGCAATGAAAGAGTGGGCTCGACCACATGTGAAGAATCAGGTTCCTCACGGACACGGCGGTCAGATGTCGGGACCCGTCAATCCTCCGGAAATTGTCGATGGGAAGCAGACTCTGTATGAGGCATGCTCCAAGGGTGATGTCAGCGCGGTTGAATTGATCCTTCAACAGAGAGCGGACCCGAACTCTCGTGACCAATACGGTAGTACGGTTCTGATGAGAGTAGCCGGCGAAGGCTTGGTTGAAATTGTTCGGTTGCTTCTCAAGTACGGTGCGGATCCCGACTTGCGTGACCGATTTGGTAGTACGGCATTAGTTCATGCATCACGCAAAGGAGCGACGGACATATTGAGGCTGCTTCTCGACCACGGGGCCGACGTCAACGCCAAGGACTCATTGGGGAGGAGCGCACTCATAGAGGCTTGCGTATGGAACCAAAGACAAGCGGTGTCTCTCCTACTGGAACACGGAGCTGAAGCTCGCATACGGGATAAGGATGGTAAAACCGCTGCAACAGAGGCTGCTTTTTGGGGGTACACAGAAATAGTAAGATTACTGTTGGACAGGAAAGTGGATGTTGACGGCAGCGACAACGACGGCTACTCCGCGCTCCATTGGGCGTCTCTCAGAAATCATTTGGCTGTCGTGAAACTTCTGCTTGACGCCGGGGCCGACGTAAATATTCAGAATAAGAACGGCGAAACACCTCTCATTGGCGCCTGTATCTCAGGCAGCGCGCAAGTGGCCGAACTGCTTATAGAGAAGGGAGCAAACCCGCATCTTAAGGACTGTAAAGGCAACGCAGCGATGGTCAAGGCGGCTTTTGCAGGATTGCACCAGATCGTGACGCTTCTTCTTGAAAAGGGAGTCCACCCGGACAGCACAGATGACTGCGGTAACACTCCGCTGATTGAAGCGTCACTCAATGGCCGCGCAGACGTTGTGGAAGCACTTCTGAAAGGTGGGGCCCAAATCGATAGCCGGAGAGATGACGGTGACACCGCATTGATAGTAGCGGCATGTAAGGGACATGCCCCTGTGGTAAAGCTGCTGCTCAGCGCCGCAGCCGACGTCAACGTATCGAACAAACGCGGAAGCAACGCTCTCACCGAGGCCTGCTTGGGAGGACACAGCGAGGTGGTGGAGCTCCTTCTGAGGGCAGGCGCCGACGTGAACTCTTCGGACGCTGAGGGCCGGAGCGCATTGATGCTGGCTTCCATAAACGGGAGCCCTGCGATGATAAGGTTTATTTTGAGCATGGGAGCCGATATTAAGGCTCGGGACCATGAGGGTAATTCGGCACTGTATTGGGCTTTGATCGAATACAACCAGGAAGTGGCGGAAATTCTATTGGATGCCGAACTGGAGGTCGGCGTTGATCAGAAATATTGTGGCAGCATATTGATTGAGGCGGCATCGCGGGGCTGGCTGGAAATGGTCCGTGCCATCTTGAATGCAAGAGTCGATGTGGAAAATGGTTCCGACGAGGGCATGGCGCTCCTTGCAGCGTCCGCCGGGGGTCATTTGGCTATCGTGGAATTGCTTTTGGCGCACGGTGCGGACATTGAGTCGAAAGACAAATCGGGAGACACGCCTTTGATGAAGGCTTCCACGAAGAACCACTATGAGGTGGTTAAAACCCTCCTATCTCTACATGCCGATGTGGAGGCCAAGAATCTATATGGCAACACGGCCCTTATGAGAGCTTCAAATAAGGGTCATTCCAAGATCATCGAAGCCCTCACTGCGGCAGGCGCAGATGTAAGTGCCGGCAACCATGCCGGGAACACGGCCTTGGTTTTCGCCGCATTTACGGGTGATCGGAAAGCCGTGGGACTGCTCTTGGATAGCGGAGCAGATCCGAACGGACGGAACAACGGAGGAGAGGCGCCCC
>DATJPW010000033.1:0-13526 GCA_035506215.1 Desulfomonilaceae bacterium | reverse complement strand
GGTTTGACGAAGTCGAGACCGGCTTCAGCGAGGAACAAGCACGAGTCGAGGCTGCGCGATGCCTTAGGTGTGACCTCGAACGCATGAGAGAAATGGAAATGGAATTGTCGGCCTAAAGTAGCACGTTGCTCGGAAAAAATCTTTCGCGAAACGGTTTGTCCACAGGGGCGTGAGATGAAAACCATTACTCGACAGAAACCATTTGAAGAAATCCTCGAGAATATAGCCAAGGATTCGAGCCTGTTCATCGTTGGTTGCGGCACGTGTGCCACGCTTTGTCACACAGGCGGAATAGATGAGGTGGCCGCTATGGCGGACAAGCTCGCCTCTGCCGGCAAGATAGTCACGGGAACCGCTGTCCCACCGACTGGGTGCGATGAGGTAACTGCAGAGATGAGACAATCTTTCAAAACTGAACTACGGGTCGCAGACGCGGTCCTGGTCATGTCGTGCGCGTTTGGCGTGCAGACTGCCGCTTCTCAACTGAAAAAACCGGTCAGCCCTGCTCTTGACACGCTATTCATGGGAAAGGAAGGACTGCCGGGTCAATATTCGGAGATTTGCATGCAATGCGGCCAATGCGTGCTTGCTGATACAGGCGGCATATGCCCGGTGACCGTCTGCCACAAAGGACTGCTCAACGGTCCCTGCGGCGGGACGAACAACGGGATGTGCGAAGTTGGGGATGGCCGAGAGTGTGCTTGGACGCTGATTTACAACAGGCTCAGCAGCCAAGGAAGACTGGACCGAATGCGGAGATTCTTCCCACCCAAGAACCACAATGCGGTGCTCAGACCTGGGATAACGAACCTGATTCGCTCTCGCGAGGAGGCTGCCCGCCAGTGAGCAGCCAGTATCGTGTGAGCCGCTACCCCAAGAAGTTGCCAATGAAACCATCGTTGGCGGGCACTCTGGATAAGGAAAGGGGGCGCTGATGGGATTCAAGGAAGCTCTCGACTCAGGAAAATTCGTTGTTACCGCCGAGATAGGACCTCCCAAGGGAGTTAATCTTGAGCCTGTGAAACACCATATCGAGCTGCTCAAGGACCGCGTGGATGCCATGAACGTCACGGATAACCAGAGTTCCGTATTGAGGTATCCGTCTCTCGGGGGCGCTCTGATGGTCAAGGAAATGGGAGGAGATCCGATTCTTCAAATGACCTGCCGAGACCGGAATCGGCTGGCACTTCAGGCGGACCTGTTTTTCGCCTACAGCCGTGGAATTACGAATGTTCTGTGTCTGACCGGCGACGCCGTGGTTGTGGGGGATCATAAGGAAGCAAAAGGCGTTTTCGACCTTGACTCCGTCCAGTTACTGGATGCTATCGAGACTATCTCCGAGGGCACGGACCTTGCCGGCAACAAACTGGACGGGGTGCCTCGATTCTTCAAAGGCGCCATCGTCACTCCGGAAGCCCGACCCTTGGAACCTCAGTTGATCAAATTCGAAAAGAAGATAGATGCGGGAGCTCAATTCATTCAGACGCAGGCCATTTATGACCTTAACAATTTTAGAAATTTCATGGATTACGCACGCAAGTTCAGCGTAAAGATTCTCGCGGGAATTGTTCTGCTCACAAGCGCAGGGATGGCTCGATTCATGAACAACAACGTACCGGGAATATTCGTCCCCGATCCGCTGATCGAAGAGCTAGCAGGGTCGCCCAAGGGCAAGGCTCTGGAAACCGGAATCAGGATAGCTGCGAGAACCATCAGAACCATCAAGGAGGAAAAGATGGCTGATGGGGTCCACATCATGGCTATAGGAAAAGAGGAGGTTGTGCCCAGGATCCTTGAGCTGGCTGGAATGAACTGAAATCCTGGGGCCTTGCCGCTCTCTCAGTTTTCTCACTACAAGGGAGAATCTGACGGAATTGATAATATTGTGGCAATAGCGTTGAGACCGACGTGAAAAGTAGACTCATTGTCCTGGCGCGTTGGAGGCCAGTATGTCCGAGCAGGGATTCAGACCGATCTACGACATGACTATGGAGCAAATTGAAGAGCGGCTCCGGGAGATAGATCGTAACAGAATAGAATTCTTTGATGAGGCACGCGAGGGCTTCTACATCTCTACCAGAGAGGGGCATTTCATCGACTGTAACGACGCCCTGGCAAGGATGCTTGGCTGCAGGACGACCGAGGAGGTGCTAAGCCTTGATCTCAACAAGGATTTGTGGGCTAACCCTGAAGACCGACCTTTGTTTCAGTCCATAATCGAGAAACATGGATTTGTTCGGGATTATCAAGGCGCATTCAAGCACAAGGACGGCCGAATGATCTCGGTGAGCCTATCCAGTAACGTCTGGCGGGACGTAGATGGTAACATCGGCGGTTATCGCGGCTTTGTAGTGGACAGAACCGAACAGAAATTGATGGACGCCCTGCTTTCAGTCTCAGAAGCCAAGTACAGACACCTCTTTGACAATATTCCATTCGGAATCTTCATTTCCGATGCAGCCGGGACGGTATTAGACTGCAATCAAGCGCTATGCGACATAGTAGGGCGAACCCGAGAAGAATTCTACCGTATGAACTACTACAGAGACCTTTTCGTGGACGCGGATAACGTGATGGAGTTTAGGAGGCGGTTCACGAAACATGGCGAAATAAATAACTACGAGCTGCAAATCGTACGAAAAGACGGAACGATTCGTGATGTCTCTATGAGCGGCTATGTAACCCGAGACGCTACCGGCAAAATTATCAACTATCAAGGTTTGATGAGGGATATCACGGACGCAAAGCGGATGCGCAAGCAACTGATGCAATCTGAAAGGCTTTCCGCAATGGGAAGAATGGCCTCGCAACTGGCACATGAACTCAACAATCCCATTTACGGGATAATGAATTGCCTGGAATTGCTCAAAGACGTTGTACCTCGGGACCATGAGAAGAGAAAATATCTTGAAGCAGCGTACAATGAATGCAAACGAACATCGGGTCTTCTCATCAAAATGTTAAAGTTCTTCAAGCCCGATGATGAGCAGAAGGGCTCAACGGATGTCAACAAGCTGTTGGAAGAAACTCTGGTGTTCTACGAAAAGCAGTTCAAGAATCTTAACGTCCGTGTGGTGACCGAATTTGCCCGTGATCTGCCCACTATGATTGCTGTGGGCAGCCACTTGAAACAAGTGTTCATCAACATGATTATCAACGCAAACACGGCCATGCCCCATGGAGGAAAACTCACGATCGCCAGCCGATTTAATCGGGAGGACAATTGCATATTAGTGACGATCGAAGATACCGGTATAGGTATTCCACCACAAAATTTGGAGAGGATCTTTGACGCCTTCTTTACAACGAAAAAGGAAGTGAAGGGCGTTGGCCTAGGACTGAGTATTTGTTTCGGGCTTATCAAAGAGCATGGTGGCCGAATCGATGTGACCAGCGAAGTAGGGAAAGGCACAGTGTTTAAGATTTGTTTGCCGGTGAACTCAAATTACATGAATGATTAGCTTTTGAACCATCTACCAAAAACCGCTCGTAAATCCCATCTTTCATCCAATGTCATTACCTCCGGCGCTTCAGGACGCCTCCCTGCGCGATATCCGGTAATATGGGCCCAAAGATCATTACCAAGATTTCATCTCATTATTCATAGATTTTCTCGTCCGCAACGTCAGCGGCTTCCGCGTCGGATTCGTAATCTCTCGGCCTCCCGGCCTCTGGAATCTTTACATGTTCCTTGTACCACTCATTTGCGACGATGGCCGACATGACCTCATTCGTGCCGGTCCAGATGGACGAGAGGCGAAGATCCCTGAAGATTCGTTCGATGGGATAGACGTTGGTGTACCCGATCCCGCCCATGACCTGCATGGCATTATGGGCAACCTTCTGACAGGACTCAGTCACGAATTTCTTTGTTTCCGAAACCATGCGCCTGACGAGGGAAGGTGCGACTCCCGAATCAACGGCCTTCGCTGTCGCATAGACCAGCGCCCTGGATGCGTCAAGGAGCGTGGCCGCTTCAGCGACCTGAAAACTCACACCCTGGAACTGGCTGATAATCTGCCCGAAAGCCTTTCGCTTGGTGGTGTAGCTAGTGGCTACATCCAGGGCAGGTCGGGCCGCGCCTATGGTCATGGCTGCGGTTCCCAAACGTTCCGGTATCATCATGGTGTTGAATACCGCATACGCCCCATTCACCTCACCGATGACGTTTTCCCTCGGGACCTTAACGTCTTTAAACACGATCCTGCCTGCGCCGCCTCCCCGGCACCCCATGAGCCCGTACAGATATCTTGTGTCGACACCTGGACCTCGATCCACGATGAAACAGGTGAGGGCCTTGTGGGGCTCAGCATTAGGATCGGTGCGGGCATAAACCAGAAAGAAGTCGGCGCCGTCCGCTCCTACGATGAAGCGTTTCTGGCCGTTGAGCACGAAATATCCATCTTTTTCCATCGCAGTGGTGGTGGTTCCGAAAAAATCGGATCCACCCCTGGGTTCGGTGAGACATTCCGCGGCAAACAGTTCGCCTTTGAGCAGCGGTTTGACATATCTTCCCCTTTGCTCGTCAGTTCCGTGCAGAATGATGGCATCGCAGACGAGTTCCGCTCCGATGCCGAACGTGCACGCAAAGATGTATCCCAGCGTACCCACCTCTTCCATAATCATGCACGTGGTAACCCAATCCATATCCCTGCCGCCCCATTGCTTGGGATACCGGCACCCGAAAAGGTTGCGGCGACCGGCCTCCTGCAGGAATTCCCTTGGAAACGTGATCCTGTCCGCATCCATATCGAGAATCATCTTTCTCGGGACCCATCTTATAAGGTCCCGTACTTCTTGCAGTATCTTGACCTGTTCTTGGCTCAGCAGAAAATCAAACATGTTCTTCTCCTCTGCCCAAATCGAGGCTGCGCCGGACCTTTCGCGTCATCTGATTCGGCATCATTTGTATTGCTCTCGTAGTTGAAATTTCATGACCTTCCCTGTCGGGGTGTGCGGCAGCGATTCAACAATATGAAAAACCCGCGGTATCTTGTACTTTGCCAGTTTATCGGCCATAAACGCTTTGATCGTGTCAGGATCCACCTGCTGATCCGTTTTGGGCACGATGAACGCCGTGACGGTTTCGCCCCAGTTCGCGTCGGGCAGTCCCACCACGGCGGCTTCCATCACTCCGGGGCACGTGATAATGACGTCTTCCACTTCTTTGGAGTACACATTCTCTCCTCCGGTTACGATCATGTCCTTGATGCGGTCCACGATGAATAGGTAGCCGTCCTCATCGATCCTTGCCATGTCCCCCGTTCTGTACCAGCCGTCTTTGAATGCCTCTCGCGTTGCGTCATCATTCTTGAAGTAACCTTTCATCATGCTGTCGGCCTGAAGCCAGATTTCACCGACATCCCCCGGCCCGGCCTGTCGGCCGTCCGTCCTCATGATAATCATGTCCGCGCCCGGTAATGCCTTGTTGCCGATTGAACCGGCTTTACGTACTTGTTCGTGCGGGAATAGGACCGTCCCGGTGGGGCCTGCTTCGGTCATGCCGTAGACCTGATAGAAGTTATCGGATCGGTAGGCGTCCATAACCATGCGGGCTGTATCTGAGGCCATGGGACCACCGCCGTAGATCCAGCAGCGCATGGATGTGAGATCAAACTCGCGAAACTGAGGTATCATCTGTACCGGCATGATGTAAGAGATGGGGGCTCCAAAGTATACTGTGCACTTCTCATTCTGCACCGCCTGCAGGAAATGCAGGGGGTGGTACTCTCTGATCAATACGGTGACACCGCCCACGTACTGCGTTCCGATAAACCAGTTGTTCAATGGAGAGGAATGCCAGATGGGCATCGCCATGAGAAGGCGGTCCTGCTGATCAAGCTTGATTGCAAGCGCGCCGGTAGTGCCTGCCATGATGACACTGCGGTGAGTATGAATACATCCTTTGGGTTTACCCGTAGTGCCGCTGGTGTAGAGTATTTCAGCAAAATCGTCGTCGGAGACTTTCACCGGAGCAAACTCGCCGGCTTTTTCCAGAAGGCTTTCAAACTGCTCAAAGCCTTCGGCAGGGCTGTCCATGGCCAGTTTGTCCGCAGTGGTGGAGACGTTGCTCACCACGGGAGTAAGTGATCCGTCGAACAAGATCGTCTTTGATTCGCTGTGGTCGAGAATATATTGCACCTCAGGCGGCATGAGCTTGTGGTTGATGGGCACAACCACTGCTCCTGCTTTCATGACGCCATAAAAGAGGAACACAAACGCAGGCGTATTCTGGCTCATGATGGCCACTTTGTCGCCCTGACGCACCCCGCGGCTTTGAAGGAATGCGGCTGTCCGTTCAGCAGTCTCTTTGACAGCCCGAAAAGAGAAGCTCTTGCCGTTGTAACGCAAGCAGTCCTTATCCTCGAATTTTCTTGCGTTCATGTCCAACATTCCGACGAGGTTCATCTCATTTCCTCCTTTTTCAGTTGGGCCAGTCTATTGAGGAGTTTTTCTTTCACGCTCAAAATGTCGTGTTCCAGAAGCTCGAGTTCCTCTATTCGTTGGCGGATTTCCTTGAGCTTCTTCTCGCCGTAAGCCAGGGACTTTTCAATCTGCTGGACCTCCTCCATTTCTCCCGTGGTCATGCCGATCATTTCGGCAATCTCGTCGAGGGAATAGCCGAATCGCTTGCCGCGCAGGATCAGCTTCAGTCTGGCCCTGTCGTGTCTGGTATAGATACGTTGGTTGCCGCTGGTACGTTGGGGGGCGATGAGCCCTTTCTCTTCGTAGAATCGTATGGATCTGGGGCTGATATCGAACTCTCTTGCGAGTTCGGAAATATGATAAGTCTTGTTTTTGGGAGATTGAGTCATTGGCAGGGTCCAAGTATTGTATTCCGTTTACGTTAAGGTCAAGTACGACATCGAGTCAAGGAGAAACTATCTTTTCAACCCCATAGACCGAATAAATTTGGCATGTGCGGGACGGAAAGTTTCGTGAAGATCGCAAGTTCGAACGGAGTAGAGGGTTCGAACGGAAGCAAGAGACGAAACTCAACCTGAAAAACGTGAACTTTGGAATTTTTTCCGGGAAACAGAGGCACTCCCAAGCGATCCGCTCGGGGTCAACAATAGCTATTCCCCAACAAATGGACATTCCCCACGCTGACTCGTTTCAGGCCTGCGTTTTCCGCGGCTTCTCTACACCGTAGAGCATGCGATTTGGATGTACTGGGCAGGTCCTTCAGGCAAAACTCTGGATGGAAAGCGAGCATTCTATAAGGAATTGCGGGATTCAAGTCCGCGAGAAAGCGTGCAATTGGAGTCACCTCCTCTACGTCAACGTAACCAGGAACCAGCAAAGTACTTGCCACGAGGAATGGTGGGTCCGGTCTTTCAGAAATCAGCCGGCTTAACCACCTGAAGCTCAGGAGGGTGTTTTGATTCGACACGCCGCAAAGCGCGTGATGAATACCATCGTGCCAAGCTTTGAGATCGAACTTGATGCATCCGCCGGAATCCAGAGAGAGTTGAGCCATTTTTTTCAGCAAGGGCCTTTCCGTAGCTCCGTTGGTTTCCCAGCAGATTCGGAGGACCCTGTTATTAGTCTTCCCCCGCGCGAGCATCGATGCTTTCAGCGCATGCAAGATCTGCGGCGAAGGATCACCGCCGAAATAACAGATACACGAGGTCTTTTTGTCAGCAGCTTTCGCTAGCTGCTCAGCCGTAACAATTGTTGCCGAGTAGGTTTGGTCTTTGAAGTGGTAGTTCTGGCAGTACAGGCAGTCAAAGGAACATGCGTGATAGAAGACCGCCAGATTTTTGTACCCGAATTCAGGCCCTCTTGAAACCGAATATTGGGGATAACCCGTGTCTCCTCCTGCAGGGCATACAAAGTCGGCCACGCAGTTGGTGGGGAGAGAGTCGTAATAGTAAGTGAGATTCCCTTCCTGGGGATGACCGCCCTTGAGCTTGCCTTCGTCGACCCTCCGGATTCCGCAATATCCCAGCCCACCCTCGGGAATCCTACACTTATGGAAGCATAGGGGGCAGCCGATACCCCTCTCGGCCCGCGGCGGCTCGCAGGGGAGTCCATAGGACATGCGGCTCTTGTCGTGGGTTGCCTTGATCTGCGGCCATAACTCACTGAAACGATCTCTGATGCAATCCGCACAAAATCCGATGACGTCCGAAGTGGTAATCCCGGTCCTGTCACAGTGTCTGCATGTGCCCATTACGCGCACCCGCGAGATTCACGTGAATGCATCGCCGGAGACGGTCTTGCAAGAGTCCCTGGGCTCCATCCCTTCTGAATGGGAAATCAAATTTCCTTTGGTTTCCGACGAAACGTGAGACCATTCCAGTTTTCACTCGGCACATTCACTTCCTTGTATACCGGCCCATGAGTTGTCCTTCGGCAAGAATGTGTCCTTCCATCGCCTTAAGCAGTTGCGCCTTGGTGACTCCGGTACTAAGAGCAAGAACAACGTCCAAGGCGTAGACCTTGAAGTAGTACCTGTGAGTTCCTCCGGGAGGGCACGGTCCCCCATAGCCGAGATTAGACCAGCTATTGTTACCGTGTTTTGCTCCATTGGGTAGAGATGCGGTGCGAGGCATGTTTTCTGCCAGACCTGTTGTGTCTGGGGGGATGTTGAAAAGGACCCAGTGAACCCACGTCCCTACCGGGGCATCGGGGTCATCCATGATAAGGGCAATGCTTTTCACGCCGGCGGGCAGGCCGCTCCAGGAAAGTGGAGGAGAGATGTCTTTATCGTCACATGTGTACAGCTTCGGTATCATCGCTCCTTCTTGAAAGGCTGTGCTCTTCACTTCCATATTCATGGTTTTTCCTCCCCTAGTTTCTGAGCAGAACGAGCTTGGTTCACCCCAAAGCCCCAAGAATAAGAATGTGGCGAGTAAGTACGAAATGATGCGAATCACCGCAACCCCCTTGTCTCAGGGTCTTAAATCCGGCCCTTCTTCAGATTCTTCCACGCGGACTTGTAAAGATCAACCTGCTGATGCGCCGATGTCTCCCCACAAGGTCCTGCCTCCTCAGGTACCTCTGCTCGCATGGGGGGCGAGATCGACTCTGCCATAAGTATTTAATATAACAGCCTCTTAATTATCTTTACAGGCATCGGCATTTTCTATGGAGTGACGCGAACAAAGAACAAAAACAACGTTGAAGCCTTGTGAGCGGCTGCTGCTTGGAGAGACAGTCGAACCCACGCGGCCTTGGGGCGGTGAATTGTCGGTCCTACAGAATGTCCGCATCACGCGTTTCCACTTGGGTTGACCTGGTAAGCTTTTCGTCGATCATGCCATCGACGCGATGCCACTGTCACGTGCTTGATGACAATCAAACCGTATGCGCGATGGGCTCCTCACATGAACTTGTGAGCAAATTTCACTGCTTGCACCTTGATTTCCTCGCCCATGGAATCGGGTGTGGTCGTGAATGGTATGACTAGGCTTCCGGCCACGCTGCATTTCGTGTAGTTCATCAGTCTATTGAACATCTCCACCACGAGTTCTGCGTTATCTTCGATAGGACCCGCACAGGTTACTAGAAGGCCGGCCCGTTTCCCTTCGAGGAGCGATTTCCATTTCGGCGTTCCGTAATCTGTAACAAGGCAGAAACAACGGTCTATCAGCGGTTTGATTTGCGAAGAGAAGCCCCAGCAAAAGAGTGGTGAGGCTAATAGCATGACGTCAGAAGCCATTAGTCGCTCAAAGATTTCCTTCGCGTCATCTTCTTGGGGGCAGCCCGGCTCGTCGGGGATACCTTGGCACGTGTAGCATTCTTTGCAGCCATTCATCTTTTTGTCCGTCATGTTGATACGATCAACCTGGTTACCGTTGGCCCGCAGTTCTTCTTCGACCCACCCGAGAACCTTTGTCGTATTGCCCGTCTTCGGGCGGGGACTGCCCAACACGCTCGTAATTTTCATTTCGCCTCCTCCGTCAACGAAACAGTAAATTACAGTTATTTTCTTGGAGCCTGATTGCTCGTCGCATCATCCAAAATGTTCTCGCCACCGAGATTGAGGTTCGCCATGACGTGAACAGTCAAGCCTTCTTCACTAGTCCCACCAAGAATAGGAGTACCACAGCACCGACCACGGCAGTTACGAATGATCCGATTAGTCCATGCATGGACATCCCGAGCGATTCGAACAGGAAACCGCCGATGTAGGCCCCTACGACTCCTACGATCAGATTGATGATCAGACCGGCCCCCCTCCCTCGCATGATTTTCTCGGCCAGCCATCCAGCTATAAGGCCTATAATGAGAAATCCGATGAAATGCATCTGTCCCCTCCCCTTCTGATATAGTAGTCTGCTCTTAATTATGTACCACTTGTCACGTTAGAGGTATAGTACGTTAGTCTCCCGAGAGACGAATAGGATCTCCTGGTTCAGTGCGGAAGATCCACGTTGCGAGTATTGGCCAGGGGAGCACCTGGGCGATAACCCAAGAATAATTTCAAAACAGGAGAAAGTTCATCCAAAATGAATTCGGGGTACTGATTGATTGATGGGCGCAGGCAACAGCCGGGTTGTTACTTGGTTCAATCGACCATAGCCCAGGATCAACAAGTCATCTCTCGGATGACTTTCCAATTTCGGCAAGGGGTCAGGTGCGGATGGTTCGGAAATTCTTTCTCCAATTTTTCACATTTCTTACTAGTTTTTCCCACCAGAATGGCCCCGTTGGAATACATTCGTTCTTTGGGGATTTTCCCGTCTCTGCTCAGCGGGACAAAGTACTCCACTCATTCATCTCATCGCCTTATGGAGTCTCCGGCTGTCCCGGCGAGGGACGGGACCGATCAACGGCATTAAGTGGCTTGCCTGGCCGCAACTCTTTGCCCATCCACTGTTGTTTAGCTGCGGTAAGCACACCTCCTGCTGCAAGAACATTCGACCTTTCGCTCTGTTGAACGAAGTGTTCAAAATATTTAGTATAAACGTGATCAGAACCAAACATGGTATTAAGACATTCGAACGCTTTCAGCCTCCAATTCTGGAATGCAAGTGGGTCAAAATCGGATTCAAGCACCCTCCAGCCCGCTTTGATCAATTCATCGATTTGGTCTTCAATTTTCATGTCTACCCCCAGTGTCGAGAAATGACTTTTTGATTGTCGGTCAGCGCCATGCGGTCTAACCAATAGCCCTAGATTCATTCCGCTCTTCAAGTGGGGAGTGTCGGCTCCGCTGCTTCCTTGACTCGCTCCACGTTCTCGGTCGCTTGAGCCGCCGTATGGTAGTTTCAATTCATGAGTCTTTGATTTGGTATTGACGCGAAACCTGTTAAAAGGTTCCACGGTATGACCAAAAAATTACATTTCGTCATGAAATTTTCGTGGAGATATCGAATTCAAAGGGGCTAGGGGCACTTTGTGGGCCCCGGATCAGAACCTCTAGAAACTTTTTTAACTATTGATCGTCTACTCTTGCCTGTGGTGTCGGTCACTAGGCTTGCAGTCCCGAGGGGACCGAACCCCTGTCTCCGCCCTGAGAGGGCGGAGCAATCCATCAGTTGAGCAATACTCTTCCCCTGACACAGGTTAACCCCGCCCTCCCGAAGCCTCCTGATGATCTGTTCCACCGTAAAGCGATTCCTCTCCATCCTGACTTCCTGTCGGCTTCAGATTCTGACATAATACGAACTCAGTACCTCGACCAGTCTTTGCGGGTAAGGTCGATGAGGTCAGCCGTCCGAAAGATGTGAAGCCGCTCTCTTACGTTCCTTTCCGAGAGCATCGGCAGCCCAGATGGCCGACTCAACCATTTCAGCGGTCACGGGGAACCAGGTGGCATGAATAGTCTCGCCTGCTGCCGTGGTTGTCTCGGCCATTTTCCTTATATCATTGCGGCTTGGGGCGAAAAGGCCCAGGTCTTCCAAACAAACCGGTAACCCGACGCTCAGACAAAAATTTAGGACTTGGTCCACGTCTTTTGACGGTCGGCCCTCAAGGACCATTTGCGCAAGTAGTCCGAAAGCCACCTTTTGTCCATGAAACTTGTCGTGCGAGGCTTTCAGAGCCGTCAAGCCATTGTGGACTGCGTGAGCTCCGGCCAAGCCTCCGCTCTCAAACCCTAATCCGCTGAGCAAGGTGTTGGCTTCAACGACCGCTTCGACGGCTGGTGTCACGGATTTCTTTTCCACAGCCAGTTTCGCCTGGAGACCGTATTCCAGCAACGTGTCATAGCAGAGCCGAGCCAACGCAAGAGAAGATAAAGTGGGCGGGCATGCCCCGGTGAGAGCGTTCGGTTTGCAGCTCTTGGCGCACGTGTCCGCTTCCCAATAAGTGGCCAAAGCATCACCCATCCCAGATACCAGCAACTCTACGGGAGCACCGGCCACCAGAATCGTGTCAACCAAGACGCAGTCAGGATTTTTCGGTAAAATCAGGTAACGTTCGAAAACACCCTGTTCCGAATAGATGACCGACAGGGCCGAACACGGGGCGTCCGTGGCGGCAATGGTGGGAGCAATGATTACGGGGACTTTCATTTCGTGTCCGATCACCTTACCTGTATCGATTACTTTACCTCCACCGGCGGCAATGATCAGATCAGAGCCGGCGGCCTTAGCCACGCTCACCAAGCGACTGATCTCCTTGTCTGAACATTCGCCCTTGAACACATCCTTATGGCAGCCGACCTTGTTGTCTTTAAGGCTGGTCTCAACCACGGAACCGCACACGTTGAACGCCGTCTTTCCTCCTATGAACAATGCCTTGGTTCCCATCCTGGCGGCGTGAATCCCGATTTCAGCGATGGCGCCAGCCCCTTGAACGTAACGACTGGGCGCAAGGAACACCCGACTCATCCCAACTCCTCCTAAATCATAAGATCCGAATGGCCGCTTTCCTGTCCGAAGAGCAACAAGACTTGGCTTGCGGACATATTTTACGATTGAGACCTCATCCCAGGTTACCCGACCGCTTGTCTTAAACCCGTTACCTCTATCTTCCTCTTTTCAGTCACCTTGCATGTTTCCCTATTTCTCAAGAAGCGTTTCCACTCCTGTCCAATCGGATGGGACGCCGTTCACCATATAGTTGGCGCAGCGTTTCAGGTAGATTCTAGCAGCCAGGTCCGCAGGATTCTTTTCCAGCACCTGGTTGAAATGCACACTGGCTTCGGAAAATTTCTTACCGTAATAGAGCTGGATACCGCTTTCAAATGCCGGTTTCGTGTGCTCCTTAAGTTCGGCGAGACCAGCAGGATCACCCTCAAAGACCTCGTAAACAGTGACCGCGTCCGCTCTTCCCTTTACACGCACCTTATCCATGAAGCGATGCCTGTATCGGTCTGACTCTTTCATCGCAGAAAGAGTCTCGTCACTCAGGCTGACATATGAGCCGTACATCTTGTTCAAACCCTCAATTCGTGCGGCAAGGTTCACCGCATCCGCCACTACGGCCCCTTGCATACGATCTTCACTACCGATGACGCCCAGCATGAGATCCGCGCGGTGGAGTCCTATTCCAATTCCGATGGGGTCAAACCCGGCTTTCTCGCGTTCTCTGTTGTAATCGGCCACAGCCCCTTGCATTCGTACGGCTGC
>DATJPW010000032.1:0-40511 GCA_035506215.1 Desulfomonilaceae bacterium | reverse complement strand
CAAGCATTCCAAAACATAATTAAGAATGCCATGGAGGCCATGCAAGATCACGGTAATCTGTGGGTTTCCACTCGGAAGCTAAAAATCAGGCATGGTCCAGAGCCTCACCTGGAGTTTGGCGAAATCATATTTGAGGATGATGGCCCAGGCATTGCCGCAGATGATTTAGAGAAAGTTATGAAACCCTTCCATTCTAAGAAAGATGGCGGACTAGGATTGGGGCTCCCATTGGTGGAGCATATTGTTCGTGTCCATGGAGGTGGATTAGCCCTGGCAAATCGGAGCGATAGAGGGCTTAGAGTCAGGTTGTACCTGCCTATCCGATGAGGTGCAGATGCAGTATCGATTACTCATCGTTGATGACGATGTCAATTCCGCCAAGACACTGGCCCGGATACTCGCGGCGCAAGGATACGCTCCCGATTATGTGTCAAGTGCTGAGGAAGCCCTCGCCCTCCTCCAGGAGGTGGATTACGATCTTTTTATCGTTGACATGGTCCTTCCAGGAATGGATGGCCTCGAATTTCTTAAGCATGCGAAGCAGATCAATCAGGACATCCTGGCTGTGATCATAACTGCATACGGTTCCATAACTACGGCCGTAAACGCTTTGAAATCAGGGGCCAGCGATTTTCTCGAGAAGCCTGTGATCCCGGAGAAGCTACTTCACGTGCTACATAGGATATTTGAGGAAAGGCAACTCAAACGCGAAGTGATTGCTTTGAGGGCCGATCTGTTGCAACGATACCGATTCGAGAATCTGATCGGTAAGCATCCTAAAATGCGGGGTATTTTTAATATCATCGAATCTCTGTCCGCTATGGACTCATCCGTGCTCATCACCGGTGAGACCGGTACAGGCAAGGATCTGGTGGCCAGGGCTATCCATTTTCATAGTCACCGCAAGACCGGACCTTTTGTGGCCATCAATTGTGCGGCCGTACCTGAATCTCTTCTAGAAAGCGAACTCTTTGGATACGAACGAGGGGCCTTTACCGGAGCGGAACGGCGAAAACATGGAAAGCTTGAACAAGCCAATGGCGGTACTCTGTTCTTGGATGAAATCGCTGACATGCCTTACTCTTTGCAAAGCAAATTGCTTCGGACCATTCAGGATAAGAAGATCGAACGACTTGGCGGCAATCAGTTGATATCGTTAAACTTCAGGATTATTGCCGCAACGAACAAAGATCTCACCCAAGAATTGACGTCAAATCGTTTTCGTCTAGATCTGTATTATAGGATCAATGTGGTACCCATCCATTTGCCTCCACTAAGAGAGCGATTGGAAGATATACCTTTGCTGGCGGACCATCTCCTGGAGAAACTCGCCCGCGCGAACAGCAGGCCCAAGCCGAAGTTGTCCCAAAGGACCATGTTCGGCTTGATGAAACATTCGTGGCCGGGAAACGTCCGTGAGCTGGAAAACGTTTTGGAACGTGCTATGATCCTGGCCCAGGACGATTTGATTGATGATGTCCCCATTTCTCTTTCACCGGTCCGAACGCCCGCGGCCAGCGGTGGGACACCGTTCGAACTTCCGCCAAACATTCCCTTCAAGGTGGCCAAAGATCAGGCATTGGCTGTGGTAGAAAAGCAGTACTTCACACAACTCCTCAGAAAAAACAAAGGTTCTGTGAGTCTTACTGCGGCCGATGCCCAGGTTGATGCACGCACGGTTCTGAGGAAAATGAAGCAGTTCGGCCTCGTCCGATCGGATTTCAAATGATCGGCTGTCCATCTTCCTGCGATCGGACGTTGATGTCCGATTATGCCATTCGTGTCCGAAAGAAAAATCCGATTTTTTCCTCCTACCCTACGTGACGCCGCCCATCAAGAAGAGTGAATTGCTCGACAATTCGGATAATTATGTATTGTGGAAGTCCTCTTGGCGCCTTACAGAAACATTGATTTCAGGCCGGGACCTTTGTGATCTATTCCGAATGGTGGACTCCCAAGAAACATCTGAATAAACCGGTACATAGGCGCCTGGTGGCCGAACTTGTTTACCGTGTCTGATTCTTCCAAGCATGTGTTATGCATGTGGCATAATATTTGCTTCACCCAAGGGGGCAGGGGCAGTTTACCAATTATAGTTTCATAGTGAACATTTCATCCAACAACTAATTCTTCAGTGTGTGAGAGTTCAGGGGCAATTCGCGATGGATTCGTGCTTCGCTTTATTGCCTCTGACGCCGAGATCACCTTTTGGCTTCATTTTCTTCTGCTAATCGCCCCTTTTGAACTGGAGTCGTTGGTTCCGGACAACGGGAAAGATCCTTCGTTTCCTTGAAAAGAGACGACTGCGGTCCGGCCGTACAACCATCCTGACCGCAGCTGCTCGGGCCTTGGCATACCATATCAGATGCTGTTTTGGTGTCGCAACGTCGATGATCGAACAAGAATTTGCAGATCTTTATCCACTGAGCGAGGAAAATCTGGTGGAATATCTCCCGGATATTGATTGTCGCGAATGTGGCTTCCCTTCTTGTGCCGCCTTTGCGGAAGCCTTGATCGGCGGCAACACTAAATGCAGTCAGTGCCCCGAGGTAGATCCGGAAATGGCGGCAACAATTGATGCGCTCATGGAATTTCATCTGCCTGCGATTGCCTACAATGTGATGATGGAGAGCTTTTCACCAGGGTTGATGCATGTCGGTGACCCCGACACTTCTTCTCCGGTACTGGTAACGGGAAACTTTCAGGACACGGTGGGTCTCCTGGAGGACATCTTGAACACTTGCGGAATCCGAGCTTTCCTCCTCATGAGCGATACCAAAGGTTACAGCGTGGACAACGCAGTTGTGGAAAAGCGATTCACCCCTTTCGAGATTCTCAAAGTGATCACCGAAACCGAAGTGGGATCATTGCTGAGTCACAGAAACCTCATCATCCCGGGTTTAGCAAGGCATCTTGCTGGCCAGATCAAGCAGACTACTGGCTGGGAGGTGGCCGTAGGGCCCATTAGCGGACTGGAACTCCCGCTGTACTTGCTGAAGGAGGTGTTTGCACAACAAACAGCTTGAAAAGCCGGGAAAGGAGGTGATGGCGTCATTACAGCATAGGAAGGAGAAAGGAGGCAAGGCAAGGAGTGAACATGACAGCTAAAGAACGAGTGATGAAGGTATTTAATCACGAGAAACCAGACCGCATGCCGTGTTTTTGTGTGAATGGCACCCCGACCTACGAACAGATGGAAAAGGTCGGCGCGTACTGGCCTGAGGCTCACGAGCGGGCCGAGGACATGGCAAAGCTTGCCATAGCAGCCTATACGGTACTCGGATTTGATGCGATAAGGGTCCCATTTTGCCAGACTTTCGAGGCAGAAGCGCTGGGATGCAAGGTCAAATTTGGCGGAACGGAGAACATCCCGGGCATTGACCATCCCGTGCTCTTTAAGGTGGATGACGTACCTGTTTTTCCAGATGATTTCTTGGAACGGGGGCGCATTCCTCAGCTGATCGAAGCGGTACGGATAATGAAACGCGAGGTCGGCGATGAGGTAGCGATCATTGGCGGGATTATAGGGCCATTCACAATTGCCGGGGCTATGCTGGACGCCCCTCCCATCTTGAAGACGAGTTTCAAGACTCCGGACAAGGTGCGTCCGTTTCTGGAGGTTGCGGAGAAAGCTGGTACCATGCTGGGCCAAGCACTCATCGAAGCAGGTGCAGATCTGATCGCTGTAGAGGATATGCAAGCATCGCCCGACCTGATCGCTCCTAAAACCTACCGAGACCTGGAACTCGAGTACCAGCAAAGACAAGTGGAGGCGTTGAGCGTCCCTGTTATCTTGCACATTTGCGGTAATGTCGATAAGGTCGTGAATTTTATGCACGAAACCGGATGCGCTGCAATCAGCCTCGAACCCAAGTCCGACACACAACTTGCGCGGCGGGTAATGGGGTCAACGGGAATCGTTATCGGCGGAGTGGACGCGGCGACTACTCTGTTTCTGAAGAGCCCGGATGTTGTACGAGAAGCTGCACGCGAACAGATCGAGATGGGACTGGACATCTTGGCGCCCGGCTGCGCGATTGCGCCCGGCACGCCGACCGCCAACCTGTTGACGATGGTGGAAGTAGCCAAAGAATATGCGAACGTCTGACGCTGGTTCCAAGGGGGCTGGCAAAACTTTGAGCCTCAATCCTGTAAACCCAAGGAGGAGAAAATGAAGTACTTGGAAGATTATGCAAACGTCTTCACCCGGTACGACCTCAACATCGAGGTGGCACATCAGGCGGCTCGAAAGGTCTCGCAAGATGCGCTTCTCCAAAAGGTGGCCGATGCTGTGGTGCAGGGGGAGGAAGAAGATGCGGCGAAGCTGACTAAAGAGGCGCTTCAGAAAAAATCGCCTATGGACGTCATAAACGAAGGACTCATCCCCGGCATGAATGAGGTGAGCCGGCTCTGGGACGAGGGGGTCTATTTCCTGCCTCAGGTCATTTTGGCGTCGGATGCTATGAACGCGGGCATTGCTTTGTGCGAAGAGAAGATGGGCAAGGCCATGGACAAGAAAGCCAAAGTTGTGACCCACACAGCTGAAGGAGACATCCACGACATCGGCCAAGTGATTGTGAATGCACTCTTGAACGCCAACGGGTTTGACGTAATAAACCTTGGGGCAGACGTGCCCGTGGATAAGGTGGTGGAGGCTTGTCGGTTACACAATCCGGTCATGGTGACAGGGACCGCACTGATGACTACCACCATGACGGCGTTTCCCAAAATTGCCTCTCAGTTGAAGCGGCTCGGGCTGAACATTCCCTTCGTATGCGGGGGCGGCGCGGTCAGCGAGGAATATGTGACGAGCTACGAACTGGGTATCTGGGGCAAGGAAGCGAATCAGGCCCCCGGTATGGCTGAGGACGCCCTCTCCGGAGACGACTGGCAGACAATGAGAGGTAAGTGGAACGGCTAGCCGGTAGTCTAATTCTGGTCAATCTTGAATCCTGGACCCAACGAGGAGGAAGAATCATGAAATTGAGCAGCGAAATGGCCTATAAGAGCGCAGACGAAATGATCTTCGGGACCGCGAAGAAGCCCGTGAAAACAAAACGCGGTCTGGTGTTGGGCGGCGGCCATGTGGTCCCTGAAATAGTTCCCCATCCCCGTCCCGGCAGCGAAAAAACCATGAAAACGTTGCTGCGCGAGTATGAGAGAGCCAACGGAGATGCTCTTGAGAGATGCGTCATTGTGGGACACCCACAACTCCAGATAGAAAATGAACACATTTTCCAGATGAGTCACAACCCAAAGTGGGGTGGTGAGATCGCTGCACAGTCCGCAAAGCAGATGGATGATTATCTGCAGAAATACGGACTGAAGGCCGCCTATCGCGCTACCATCGCGGACCTGCGCAAGCCCGACATGGTGAACATGCGGGACTCCGACTACACTCGTGAGGTTCTCGAGTCATTCGAGGAATGCGCTAAGTACGCGGACATAATCTCCATTGAGTCTATGGGTGGCAAAGAGGTTTTCGACCATGCCATCATCCGGAACGATGTTGCCGGGCTCCTGTTCGGCCAGGCGGTATTGGGCGGACGAGACATGGAATGGATGTGGAACCAAATCGTTGCCATAGCCAAGAAGAACAACTGTATTGCGGGCGGTGACACGAACTGTGCAGAGGCGAACACGGCAATGTTCATGGCCGGTGGTTTTCTGTCCAAGGACGTGCCCCACACGCTCGCCGCGCTCTCACGGGCGATCTGCGCGAGCCGCACCATTGTGGCCTATGAATGCGGAGCGACCGGGCCGACCAAGGACTGTGCGTATGAGGATCCGATTATCAAAGCCGTCACCGGCGTGCCCATCTCTTGCGAGGGCAAGACCAGCGCCTGTGCGCATGCGGACCTCTGCGGTAACGTGATCGCTGCCGTGACCGATGTATGGTCCAATGAGGCCGTGGAATACCATGACATGTTCGGTGGCAGCACCACTGCGGTATTCACTGAAATACTTGGCTATGACGTTGCGGCCATGAATGCCGCTATCGATCTGGGTTACCAGAAGGAGTATCAGGCCTGCTTGGTCAACTCAGATAAGTATCGGGGTCCCCACGGCTTTATGCTCAGTCCGGACAATGCCTGGCAGATAGGCAAAGCGCTGGTGGACAACAACGCCAGCCTGTACTCCAGGGCCAAGGCTGCCGCCATGAAATGTGGAGAACTCATGTTGGGCGACCCGAAACTGAAACTGACAGCATTTGAAAAGGAATCGCTCCAGGCGTACATGAAGGATATGCAGGCACTGCCCGATAAGGAATCGGATTTCATCGACATGTGCCTCAAGAAGTACGCCAAAGTGAAAGGGTTCATCCCCGCAGCCTACGGTCTGTAACGGTCTGAGTCCATGGGGGTCGTTTTCACCGATGGCCCCTGATTGCCTTGGCGGTGATTTGGCGACGCGATACGTGATAACGTTTTGGACTATGACATGTTGTGGCCAGGGCACCTGACGGCTGTCTTGGCCCTATTTTCATTTGCCTCCAGATATCAATGGCTTTTGCGACAAGACCACTCTGGAAATGAAGGACGAAAAAGGCAACCGGTGAGATGGGGCAGACAAGGCTGAGATGAGGAGATAGTAGCGGCTGCCAATATGATGCGGTCCCATCTACGATAGAGGGCGTAGATGGGACACGAAAATCATCCTCTCACAGACAAAGGAGGGAAGCGAAATGGCAATGCCAGTGCTTATAGCGATAGGCGCGATGTGGTTGTCAGTCGCAATATTCTTCTTGGGCAAGGGTGAGCCCAAAGGTACCGGCGCGATCACAGGCTTTGTGGGTGCCGTCACGGTCCTAGGTGCGATACTCCAGGCTGCCGTATTCAAAGATCCGTTCGTGGCAGGGCTCCTGTTCGCACACGGCATCTTCTATTGCGCCGTATCCTACGCTTTGTTGACAGGTCTGGAAGATCTGAGATCTGTCGGCAACGTGAGCCTGTACACTGCCCTAGTGTCCGTCATCTATATGATCCTCTTCTTTACGGGAGGTCCGGTCCTGGAAGGTGGCAAGATGTTGGTGGTGAAGAGCAACTATCTGACGTTCGCATGCGCGGGCTATGCGGTCCTGACATTTATGGTTTGGCTCAACGCCTACGGCAAGTTCCCGACGAACGTCCTAGCATGGTCATTGATCGTATGGGTGGTTCTGGGACTTTGGGCGCCCGCTTTCTACATGATGACTGCGGGAGCGTTTCCGTTCTAAATTGCTTGAGGTCACTCCGACCGCACGGGTGGTCTTATGATCGTAAACATCGTCTACGGATTTCTGGGCGCCGGGAAAACCACGTTCATCAGATACATGATGGAAAACCCGCCTCAGGGCGAAAAGGTGGTCATCCTGGTCAATGAATTTGGGGAGGTGGGCATTGACGGCCTTGTTTTGTCCAGCTATGGAGCCCAGGTGGCCGAAGTGGTAGAATTGCCTTCAGGATGCATCTGTTGCACGATAGCGAGTGATTTTCGACGCCAGGTCTTGGAGCTGCACCACCGCTTCGCGCCTGACCGGATGATTGTGGAACCCACGGGGGTCGCCACCATATCTCAGATCATGCAAATAGTTGAAGGCGAAGATCTGCGGCCACTGTATTCAGAACTCAGTCTCATTCACCTGTTGGACGCCTCCCAGCTCTTGTCTTTCATCAAGTCCCATCGTCATTTCATGGAAAACCAGATTCGGCGGAGCAAGTCGGTCCTCCTCAACAAGATAGATCGGGTAAAACCAACCATGCTCAACCTCCTATTGGAGTCCATAAAAGAGATCAATCCCGAGGTCACTGTCTACCCGACCAGCTTCGCGCGACTGGACCCTTCCCTCTTGGAAACCATTTTGGGGATTTCTCATCATAAGGAGGAGGGGCCCGGGCTTAGACCACAACCTGAAGAAGCGCATGTTCTTGGAGACCAAGAGGACCATGATCACGATCACGGCCTTGCTGACGAATTCGAATCTTTCGGGCGAAGGTACTCCGATTCATTTTCTCGACGATGTTTGGAATCCTTTTTTCAAACCCTGAAGGCCGGTAGTTACGGAAATGTGGTCCGAGCGAAAGGTATCTTTCGAACCAGTGAAGATTGGATAAGACTGGAACTCGCTTCGGGCGAGGTGCTCATTGAGCCGGCGCCAACCGGAGAATACAGTGCGGTTTCCATAATCGGTCAAGACATGGTTGCGCAAGCTATGGACGACGCTTTGGCCGATTGCCGAGCGGAATAGAGGTTCGTGTATGGATCAATCGTCGGTCGTTGACCGGATTCTGGTCTGTATCCGCTCCATCAAAGGAATACAGGACATGTTTACGCTTCAGGAGGCAGATCGCTTTCGGCTCTTGGAGATCGAAGCCAGAGCCGAAAAGAAGGCTTTTATGGGTATGGGAATGTGTTACAACAGCGGAATCCGCGAAGTCCTCCGGTGCCCGGTTGTCATCCTTGCGATTACTACGATGGATTTTAAGTGGGGCTGTCAATCTAACATGCTTCTAAAAAAGGGGGATGAAGTTGTAGGCGAGGAAGTCCGAGATCCTTCTCGGATTGAGGACTTGGAAAAACAAGCAAATGTCTCCTTTCTCCACAAGAACTTTGTGATCTATAAGGACAAAATTGATTTTCCGCGTGACATTATTGAAAAAAAGTGCTGCTTTGAGCTCCCTGCCCTCACCGGAGGAGAAGCGCTTCCCGGTCTCCAGGAATTCGGAGATTACCTTTTCTGCTTCCCTTCGACTGCAGGAGACGTATTCCTGAAAAAAGTGTACTACGAGGAAAAAGATGAATGGGGCACGGGGACCGTTTTGTTCGGCTTCAAAGAAGGTTAGAAAGGTCCCGTCCGCACCTTACACATACTATGCTGCCGTCCTTACGGATTTTGATCACGGCGAGGTGGCCGCTATCTTCCATGTGGAGGCGTTTCAAGTCGGACCAATACTGTTTGACCTCTGTGCATGACAGATAATGTCCAACACGCTCCTCAGCGTCCGTGTGCCAGACGCCACAGCGAGTGCAAGCTTTCATGGCGTTATCTCACTATCGCAACATGAACTTCTTCCGCGACTCAATCAACTGACCGTGAAGCATTATTGTAAACCGTAAGCGGTCGGACTGCCACCCCTGCGAGGGAACCCGCGATGACGCTCCTGGCGATTGCAATGGATCTGGGAACAAGCGGTTTTAGGGCACAAGCCCTTGATCTGGAGACGCGTGAAATCATATCCACCGCTATTACTACACGGCACCCTCTACCCGGAGCAAATGTCATAGATCATCTGCACTTTGCGTTGGAAATGAGCGTGGACGTTGCCGGTGGCATTATGATCGAAGCAATTAACAAAGTGCTCAGCCGACTCCGAATCCCTCTGAATCAGGTAGTCCGTCTGGCAGTATGCGGCAACCCGATTCAACTTTCCTTGTTTCAGAGGATAGAAATACGCGACCTCGCTTTTGCAGGCAAGCGAAAGCTGGAGGCACTTGGTGTGGTGCCGCCGAAGCGGGATGCCACGGTTCTCAGGGCCGAGGAAATCCCCGGTCTGAAGATACCGGCTAAAGCAGAAGTCATCATACCTCCCGCGGTCCGCCACGAGATCGGGGCCGACGCGTTGGCCATGATGATCAAGACCGGGATGCTGGAGAGAGATGAGACCTCTCTCACGACAGACTACGGCACCAATGCGGAGATGGCGCTGTATTACCACGGTCGGGTAATCACTGGTTCCACTGCCGCAGGCCCAGCCCTCGAAGGCCAGCAGATAACCTGTGGCATGCTGGCTATGCCCGGGGCAATTTCAGACTTGATCAGCATAGATAATCACCATCGGTTAATCATCCTGGACCAGGACATGCTCCCTACACCAGGGCCATTGGTGAACCTTAGAAATGGAAGCACCTGGGAAAAGGGAGAGATCGACCCCATCGGGATAACCGGCACGGGAACCGTTGCAATTGTAAGCCAGGGCTTGCAAGCCAACCTTATCAGCCTGCCCCGTATCAACACCCTGGACGCCGAATTTCATCTTACAGCAGATATCATCTTCACAGAAGAGGATCTGAAGGAAGCGGGCAAAGCAATAGGGTCCGTTCGGGCAGGCCATGTGACGCTGTGCCATGAGGCGGGCATAAGCCTCGAAGACGTCACCACAGCCTACATGTCCGGAGCTTCCGGCACTTACGTGGACGCTTTAAAGGCTCAGCAATTGGGGATGATTCCTCCCAGGGTTAAGACCATCTACCAAGTGGGAAACACCTCCCTGGCCATGGCACGGGACCTTGTGCTGGACCCCAACCAGTTGGAAATGATGACTGATCTGGCGAAAAACCTTCGTCAGACTCATTGTATGTTTGCCGCATCCAAGGTCTTCGAAAAAATCTACATCCTGGAACTGTCCTACTGGACTGAAGGAATGCCTTTTACCCAGTATCAGGCTTTTCTCAGCAGATACGGATTTCCCGAACTGCTCAGCATCGAAGGAGCACCTGAGGTCATACGCACGGTCCGCCGTGACATCGACAATCTCGGAAATCTCGGATTGATAACCGTTCCGGACGTCGGGCAGGTGGTCAAAGTCCAATTCGATGAATGCACAGCCTGCCTGGAATGCGTGGATTCATGTCCCGAAAAGGCTATACAGCACCTGGAGGGTTCGGATCCTCCCATCTTGATGCTGGATCAATCTCTCTGCAACGGAGTTGCTTGTCGTCGGTGCGAGCGGGCATGTCCTCAAAAACGTTTCACGCTGGAAGATTTTTTTGTCAGGTAGCAGTCGGTGGCAAGGGCGGTCAAGCTACAGCAGTGATTTCATTCTTCCGTTTAGGATCTCATTCGCAGCATGTTGGAGAAGGGAGACGTCATGAGTAAAACGGAACAGAATCTCAAAGAAGCATTTTCCGGAGAGAGTCAGGCGAGCCTGCGTTACTGGGCATTCGCCGAAAAAGCCGATGCAGAGGGCTTTGTCGGCGCAGCCAAGCTTTTCAGGGCCGCGGCGAGGGCAGAGGCAGTTCATGCGCTCAATCACTTGCGGGCCATGAACGCGGTAAGAAGCACCAAGGAGAATCTTGAGGCGGCTGTAGACGGCGAATGCTTTGAATTCAAGGAGATGTATCCGGCCATGGTCAAAGACGCGGTGGCAGAAAACGAAATTGACGCCAGGCACAGCCTTGAGTACGCCATGTCCATTGAAATGATTCACCACAAGCTCTTCCAGAAGGCTCTGGAAAGCGAGAACGAAAATGCCTCCGCCAGCTTCTATGTCTGTCCTGTGTGCGGACATACTGTCCGCGACAAGGTGCCTAAAAAATGTCCATATTGTGGAGCTGACGGAGCGAAATTCATAGAAACCGCTTGAACCGGCGTAGAAATTTTTTGGCTGTCGGCTTTTTCGGACTGATTGTCGGATGAGGTTTCCATGATCATCCGGCATTCAGGGATAGCCGCGGGTGCAGGGGAGAAGGACATGTATCAAGCAGTCGAATTGACGAAGGATATCTTTTGGGTTGGAGCCATAGATTGGGCCGTTCGCGACTTTCACGGTTATACCACCCCACACGGCACGACATACAATTCGTACCTCATTAAAGGGGAAAAAACCGCTCTCGTTGACACCGTAAGGGCCCCTTTTTTCCCTGAGATGATCTCCCGAATCAGGTCCGTTCACGACCCAAAGGAAGTTGATTATCTTATTGTCAACCACCTGGAGATGGATCATTCGGGGGCCGTTCCTTTGTTCAAAGAGATGGTTCCTGAAGCCCAAGTGGTGGCGACCGACCATGGTATCAAGGGAATGAAGCGTCATTTCGAGGAGGAGTGGTTTGTGCACAAAGTGCGAACCGGAGATGAAATTTCTCTAGGCGGAAAGACACTCCTCTTTTTGGAAGCCTACATGCTTCACTGGCCGGACAGCATGTTTACCTACGTGAAGGAGGATGGCGTTCTCCTTCCCAATGACGGGTTTGGCCAGCATTACGCAAGTTCTTACCGATTCGACGATGAAGAAAGGCAACTTGCGACAATCCTGGACGAGGCAGCCAAATATTTCGCAAACATCTTGATGCCGTTGGCTCCGCTTATCCCTCCGCTGCTCAAGAAAGCGGAGAAAATGGGTATGTCCATCAACATGATTGCGCCGAGCCACGGCATCATCTGGCGATCTCATGTCAGCGAGATCATTGGTTCCTATGTCGATTGGTGTACCGGCGTAGCTCAGGACAAAGTTCTGGTGATTTACGACACCATGTGGGGAAGCACGGAAGCCATGGCCAAGGCCATTTCCGCAGGCATAAGCAAAGCCGGAGTCGAAAACAAACTGATACATGTGCGAAAAAATCATTACAGTGACATCGTCAAAGAGATCCTCACGGCGAAGGTTCTGGCCATAGGTTCTCCCACCATCAATGAGGGCGTTTTTCCGTCCGTTGCTCAGATTCTTTCATATGTCAAAGGCCTTCGTCCATTGAACAAGAAAGGAGTCGCCTTCGGTTCCTATGGTTGGGGAGGAGAAGCCCTTGAGGCCATAAACAACGAAATGAGAGCAAGTGGCATAGAAGTTGTCGAACCGGGCCTGGGTGTTGTTTACGTTCCAATGCGCGAGGACCTCGAAAGCTGCTTTGAATTGGGCGAAAGAATCGCAGCATACGCACGGACGTGAAACATTGCCAATGATGTTTTAGTTGCTTGTTCGCCCCGCCCGCACATTCCCGGGACGGAAACGCCTCCTGTCGTATAAGCCACTGATTTCAACACCTTTCCTTTGGTGAAATCCTATTTTGCCCGCACTGTCCCACTCTTGGTCTCGCTGTACGGATCACAAATTGGCACGCTGTTTGCCTAAAGCAATAGTGTAACGCCTAGGCAGCAGCCGTCACATTGTCTCTAGGCAGTGTCCGTCTGCGCTGCACGGACAGCGAAGTGACAGGAGATTCTAACGTGGATGCCATTTTCAAAACCTACATTCGTGCACTTCTAAGACGAATAGCGACGATAATGTGGGAAAAACGGACTGGATGTTTGACAAGTTGGAACGCTCGACAAGATCTGTTTAAGAATATGTTCTTTTCTCGGGCACTCCCTTTTGGTATAATTCAATTTTTCCGTGAGCGCTGCTCAACTATCGCAGCCTCCTGACGGAAGGCAGTCCTGACGTCAGGTAAAATAAATTCCAATGTTCACATTCGACCTCTATCTGAGAATAATTTCACGGTTGAGGAGAATTGGCATGGACAGAACGAGGAGCTTTCTCGATGGGCAAACAAAATACCATAACCGAAATGGAGGTAAAGGTTAAGGAAGGACTAAGAATCGCTCGGGAATCGGTTGACGACGAAGCGCTGCTCAAGCTTTGCGATGACTTGGAATACACCTGGCAGAACCTGTGTTCCAATCTTATTATAGTCAGTGTTGGACTCTCAGCAATGAGGTATCGTACCGGCGAGCAGATTAAAGAGCAACTCCAGCAGTATCTGAAATCGATTCAGTCAGCCAAAGATCAACGCGCGAGATTTTTTGTTCCTGACACGGCACATCTGCATTGAAGTCCGGCCAGTTATGATCTGAAAGATTCATGCGTACCGTTTGTCGCCCCGAAGAATAAACCGCGGCATGCCATGGGGACGGGGTGATGACGATGAGTTGGGAACTAGGATCATAGAGCAAGGCTATATCCACAAGAAGATATCTTTGCTTGACCGCCGTGACCAGAGGCGGCATCATAGCGTGTAACTAGGATCAGGCGTTAACGGAACACGGTGAGAGTCCGTGGTGGTCCCGCCGCTGTAACCGGAGACAGTACCTGCATATCCACTGGTCGGTTTAAATCGGTCGGGAAGGGCAGGAGGAGGACGACCCGGAAGCCAGAAGACGGACGCTGAAGCCTGGGGTAAGCTGATGGTAAAGGCAGCCCCTGTTCCTCATTCGGAACAGGGGTTTTTATTTGGCGCAACACAACGCGGGTAATCATGGAAGATGGGAGAGCGCGAAATGAGCATACTTTCAGCAGCACGCGTAGAACTGGAAAAACCGTTGTTTCGTGTCGACACTCGATCCCTGGTGGGATTGGTGTTGTTTTCAACGTTTGCCAGCCGAATCAAGACCTGTCTGCCCCTGGAAGAAATCGCAAATCCTCCATTCAACGAGAATTGCCTACAAGGAAATGATCTGGACCTGACAAGTTTTCCTATCAAATATTTTGCAGCTTTCATTAGGGTTCGAAGGATTAAAATTGGACATGTTTATGAAGTCGAGCTTTTTCCAAGCTACCGACATCCATTGGGGTCAAACCAGGACTGGATCAGCCACAGCCTTACCATCCTCAACTGGGAGCTTCCGGGGAGTCCCGGCAGACGGCATGGGCACACTGGCGAGACCAAATTCCGCGCGAAAATGAAGGAATTGGCAAGACCGCAGCATGATTCCGGACCACACCTCTAACTTAACAAGTGGTAAGTAATCTGCGGGCAGATCACCGATGCTGGACCAATTGATTTTCCCGCATGGGGAAAATCCTTTTCTAAGGTGTGGCAAAATCTTTCGATGGAAAGCCGATTAAAGCGCGCGGATAAGGTATTGTTGAATAAACTAAATGTGAAACTCTTCATCTCATAGTAAGTCTAACTTCTCAGAATGAAGTGCCGGCCGCACCAGATTTGGAGACGGAATAGTGACCAAGGATTTCGTGCTAATTCAACCCAGGGACGGATCCAACAAGTGATTCCTGGGAACCACGGCTATTTCACGGAGGTTTCACCAGCCACGGGATAGCGTATGCTTGGATTTCGCCATCCACCTTCGCATAGTTCCAACTCGGTAACTGCATCGAAAACTTTGGGTGACGCATGATTCAACAAAGTCTTCATGCCGAGGCTCTGCGTATCATGATAGAAGTCACGGGATTGAGCAAACAGTACGGCAATGTAAGGGCGCTTGACAACCTCTCTTTCAGGGTCGAACGGGGGAGTGTCTTTGGCCTTTTGGGGCCCAATGGGGCCGGCAAGACGACGACCATAAAGGTACTGACCACGCTCTCGAAGCCCGATGGGGGTCGTGCCCTCATCGCCGGTCACGATGTGGCAAAAGATCCCATTGCAGTCAAAAGGCTGATGGGCGTTATGCCACAAGAGAACAATCTCGACCGGGAACTCACTGCGTATGAGAATCTCCTGATCTACAGCATGCTGTATGGAGTGCCCGAACCTGAGTCGAAGATCCGCTCGTGTCTCCATCTTGTCGATCTCTGGGAGCGAAGAGACGAATTGGTAATACGGCTCTCGGGCGGAATGCAGCGACGCCTCCTTATCGCGAGGTCGCTTCTTACCGAGCCATCCGTACTTTTCCTTGATGAGCCGTCCATCGGTCTGGACCCGCAGATCAGACGTCAAATGTGGGACATCATCCGCAAGATTCGTATTGAAGGTAGAACAGTCGTGATCACCACTCACTACATCGAGGAAGCCGAAGTGCTCTGCGATCGAGTGGGCATTCTTGACAAAGGTTCACTCATCGCGCTCGATACTCCCGACAACCTTAAGGCGACGGTCGGTGCGTACACTGTCGAATTCGTAAATGATGAGGGCAAGCTCATACAGCAGATGTGCAAGGATCGCGAAGAGGCGAACAGCCTGGTGTTGTGTACGGACTGCGAAGTCAAGATAAGAAAATCCAATCTCGAGGACGTATTCATTAAACTGACGGGGCAGCGCATCGAATGATTAAAGGTGCCTGGTATCCTATTTTTCTGCGCGAGATGCTCCTGTTCAGGAGGCAGCTCCTAAGGGTCAGCTATCTCTTCTCTGCGATGCTTATACCTATCATTTATCTCCTCACGTTCGGTCTGGGACTCGGTCGGATGGTGCAGATAAAGGGTGAGGACTATCTCAGCTATCTAATTCCAGGGTTGGTAGCCATGAGTTCAATGATGAATTCCTATACCTGGGTGGCAAACGCCCTCAACCTCAACCGACTGTACTTCAAGAACTTTCAAGTTTTCATCCAAGCCCCCATACAACCATCCGCCATTGTGGTGGGAGAGGTGCTCGCTGGAATGGTAAAGGGACTGTTCGCCTCAGGCCTCATCCTGATCGTGGGCTTCGCTACGGCCAGCCATCTGTCGATCACCCCGCTTTTCGTGTTAGCCCTCCTGCTCAACTGTTTCCTTTTCGCCAGTCTGGGAGTGATCACCGGAATGCTAACGAAATCACATGAAGATACCGCAACCTATAACAACTTCTTCATTCTGCCTATGGCATTTTTTAGTGGGACGTTCTTTCCGGTGGACCGGATACCAGAACCTCTGCAAGCAGTGGTTTGGGTATTCCCTCTGACGCATACGAACCTAGTTATTCGTCAGAATTCGACTGATTCGGCTGTCTTGCTATCGTTGGCGGTCGTTTTCGTATATGCGGTCATTTTTTTCGCCATCGGTTCCCGGCTGATTCGAGACTACAGCGAATAGGATATTGCGGCCTTTTGGAAGCAAAGAGGCCGCAATTCCGCAGATGAGAGGTAATAAGTTAATCTTTTTAAGTGGATGTCAATGCGAAGTGTCGGTTTCGCAGAACCTCGTCCGTTTCAGGAGATCAGGTTATGTGACGCTTCCTTCAGTTCTTTGAGCCCTGCTGTAATCCTAAGAGTCACATCTCGTGTTCGCATAACCATTCGTCAAGAGAAACCTCCCACTTATTAGGAAGGCACAACCAAGAAATCTCCACCTTTTCTAGCATCATTTGAAGTCCGGAATCGAGGGCTCTCAACTGATTTAGAAGATATTCGTCGTCAGGCTTTTCTTGAAGTTCCCTTTGCAGACGTATCCTTAATGCAAACATGATATTGAGATCAATGGATTGAAAGAAACCTTCGTCTGCCTGTCCGATGCACTCTGCTCGACGGCTATACCCGGTACAGAATCCTTGAAGAGCTTGGCATACCTATTACCCAAGACATGGTCGAGTATCGAGATGCTTCTGATTACAAGATCGTGGTGGAGGTTATCCCTTCGCTCGTAAAACACTTTCTTTTGCCGCTCTCCATGTCCGGTTGAGTATTTCCAATGTCCCAGGCCGGACTTCGGAACGGAGTCCGTATTTTTCGTTGAACTCTGTGACGCTTGCGGCCATCTCTTCTTCACACATCACGGGGGTCGGAAGAAGTAACGTTCTTTTGTAATTAGCCAAAAGGCGTTTCAACATTGTTGGATGCGACGACCCCATGGGGCCCGCTAAATTTTCCCCTAAGCTTTCCCAGTGACGGGCAAAACCGGGGTTCATGAACATGGTTCCTGCACACTTGCATTGTTCTTCGTAGTAGTTTTCACGCCCACCAATGATCAGACCGATACAATCGTCCACCGGATGATCCTCATCCATCGGCAAGAATACAGGAAGCCCGACACTAGAAAATAGATCGTCAGGATTGTCCAGTGCGTTTCCGCATAATCCGTAGCCAAGGAGGATAGCGTCCACGTGAGGCCCCATCTCTTTGACTGCTCCGACTACGGCGGTCCTGAGATCCTTGATCACGGCGTGTAGTCCTATCTTCATGACACGAACCACAACCTCCAATCCTTTGGAAAGGCTGGGGACATACTCACCGATGTACAATATTGATTTCGGCGCTAAACCGCCGTACCGTTCGAGTCCCTCCTCGATACCGTTAGAGTAATGGTCTTTCATGACCGTGATGGATACTACGTCCGGATCGTTCACCATGAGATAGGCAAATTCCAGTTCCAGAGTTTGACAAGAAATGATGCCCAACACACCCATAATCTCTTTCTCCATCTCAGCAGGAATTGTGCGGCGGACTTGCCATTGCGACTAGCAAATTCGCTGTAGAGATCTTCGAAACGCCCGCATTGAATCAATCAGGTCTCGTTCGTTAAAGATCTCGAAGGTAAGCACTCCGTCAAAGTTTTCGTGCAGAAGTTTTACTACAGGGTCGAGCTTGTCGTCGGGTATAAGGGACAGTCGCTTGTGATCGCGGTTTCCCACCCCGTGAATATGCACCACCCGTGCCCTAGGCATCCATCTGGTCAGAGATGGAAGCGGATCGAGGGCCTGTTTCCAAAGATGACCAACATCTATGCAGCAAGAAACCCAAATTCTTTCCAGTATTGAATCAATCATCTCAGGACTGTGGTTCTCAAGATTCTCCACGCTCAGCTTCTCCGGCTCACTCATCTCTGCACACAAGATTTCCAGTGACGAAAGGGAGTTTTCCAACCATGGCGCGGGATCAAGTCGATGATTGGGTGGATTGCTGTCGAGGTGCACGATAAACGCGTGGGGGGAAAGACCTTCAGTCCTGCGGATCACACGTATTGCCTTTTCTACGCATGGTTCTTTGTCCGCCATCCCGATGTCTGTGGGAAGATGGACCGTATAGGTCATGTTGTGATCCGCACCGACACGAATAAGCTCCTCGATGGTCCCCGGGTCAGGCAGGTTGGCCTCCTGCTCGACCTCGAAGATCACCAGCTCGATATCGTCAATGCTCCCGGCAAGTCTTCGGGCATTGGTGATAATGTCCGCAGGATAAATGTAGGAGGTGGCGCCAAGTCTCATTTTCACTACAGTTCATTTTGCATGAGACAGATCAGTGGTGAGAGACCGCGAGAACGGCTGCCGCCCTTTTCGTCGAAAACGCCAAGCAGAACACGCCGAAAAAGGAGGGCGGCGCAAAGCTGAAGTCGCGGAGGACCTGATTTCCCTGCTTTTATTGATTCTGGAAGCAAGGCCCATGATCCGATGCCTGAATTGTGTCGGAACTGCCCGGACACAAAACTCCTCTGCGGCCAAAATTGGAGTCTCGGCCGTCTTTCAAAAATCAAACATTTTCTTTTACCAAGATTTGATGAAATTCTAAAGAATCTGGGCTGAAGCGGTTCTCGAAGTAATCACGAATTGGGGAGAGTAATTCCTCGAAGTCGGTATGTGCCGGCACATATGTGCATATAAATCAACTAGTTAGGCCCGGCAGGGACGCCGGGCCCTACTGAATTCCTCGCTGCACAAGTATTGGATCACTTCAATACTTTCGAGAACCGCTCTAATACGCGGAAGAAAATTTGGCGAGAAATTTGGAAAGATTTCGCGTTCGAAATCGGAAGGGGACCCTGGATCGCAACCTCTAGAAATAACTTTAGGGATGGATCGTCTAGGCTTTCCTGTAATACCAGTGCCTTAGACTGGCAGTCCCAATGGGTTTCGAACCCCTGTCTCCGCCGTGAGAGAAATCTGACCTTGTTTTCGCGGGGTATCAAAAATGCCTTTTATGCTGAGGATTTGAAGACTTGTCGATTTCAAGCGTGAAAGAGTTTGGGAACTTTTTTCCCTTTTTGGGAAGATTTTTTCCAAAAAAGGCCCCCATGAGGGCCCCCACGAATTGAAACCCGGGCACCCCCGGTTTCCCTTCCGCAACTTACATACCTATTTCTCTGACATGCTCAAAAATGCTCTCGTGTCCCGCCGCATTCGTCTTCCCCGCGACTTCCGGTTGATATGCAATCCCATAGCAAAATAGTTGGAGACAGGTCTAGCTCCGCCACCCGAAGCATCCTGATGATCGCCTCCACTGTAAAACGATTCCGCTTCATCCTGCCTCCATGTTCGGCCCGGTTCTACTCGACACTAACTTAGAACTTGGACCAGTTCTTGGTGACAGGTCAGCCCTGAGCTGGCTTCACAGAAGACAACGGGCTAGATGTCTAATTTGATAGATGGTACATATTCTGGGGCAGTCACGGAAAGGACAGACGTTCGAGCGGACAGAACCCCAACTCATGAATTGAATTCGCTGGATGAAGGGAAAGATGATGGAACTATGGAAACAACGTTTCGCAGGCAAGTTGGTCTCGGCTCAACAGGCGCTAGCTCGTCTTAAAAACGGCGACAGAGTTTATCTTGGGAGTATGTGTTCCGAACCTTCGACAATAATCAAGGCTATGGGGGAGTCATCCCTTACGAACATTTCCATGCTTCAGTTTCTTAACGGAAGTGAGGCAGCTTCTTTGGCGAAAGCGGCTCCTGACAGATTCACTCTCAAGACTTTCTTCCGCGGCAGACACACCGATGAATCCGAACCCCTGTCAGATGCCGACTACGTTCCTCTTTTCCATTCGCAGATACCTGATTTTTTCCGGAAGCGCAGAATACCGATTGACGTAGCCATAGTGCAAGTCTCCCCACCGGATAGATTCGGCCGCTTCAGTCTTGGGATCGCTGTAGACATTTCTCTCGCTGCCGTGGAGTCGGCGCGGATGGTCATCGCGCAGGTGAATACTCTTATGCCTTGGACTCTAGGGGATACCTTCATCCCTGGGGACAGGATCAACTACCTGGTAGAAGCCGAAGAGGACCTCGCGGAACTTCCGGAAGAGCCGCTCGGAGAGCGTGAAAAGGCCATCAGCTGCTATTGTGGCGAGCTGATAGAGGACGGTTCGGTACTTCAATTCGGCTTTGCAGGGATTTCCCGGGGCCTCATGGACTTTCTCAGGGATCACAAAAACCTGGGACTCCATACGGAGGTTTTCAGCGATCCCATCGTTGACCTCATAGAATCCGGGGTGATTAACAATAGCACGAAGAAGAAAGCGTTTCGGGGCAAATCGCTCGCTACATGCTGCATAGGAACACGACGCGCGTACGACTACGTGAACAATAATAGCCTCGTTGAATTGTATCCCTCGGACGTATGTTTGGACCCCCGGTTCATAGCTTCCAATAATAAGATGATCGCCGTCAACGTGGCCCTGCAAGTTGATCTCCGAGGACAGATCAGGCAGGGGAGTCCCACCTGGACAGCAGTCGAAGGATCCGGAGGTGATCACGATTTCATGAGAGGAGCCGGTCTTTCAAGGAAAGGCCGATCGATTGTCTGCCTGCGTTCCACTTCAGATCGAACCGGCCGGAGCACCATAGTACCGTCGTTCAGTGCCAAGCCTGCTGTGGTAATGATGAACCGCGGGGACACCAATTACGTAATCACCGAATACGGGATCGCCTACTTGAGTGGCAAGTCCATTCGGGAGCGAGCCATGGCACTCATTGAAATCGCTCACCCGGACCACCGAGAAAACCTGCTGCAGCAAGCCCTAGACATGGGTTACCTCTATCGCAGTCAATTCTATTATCGGATGGCTTCCCCTGAGTTAACTCAAAGAGTAAGGACCCATACCGTCTTCAAAGGAGGCCTGAAGGCAGCTGTGAGGGCCATCAAGCCGAGTGACGAGTCCATGGTGCAGGATTTGTTTTACCATCTATCGGAGAGCTCAGTTTACTTAAGGTATTTTACTCACAGGAGGAGCATGCCGCATGAGAACCTGCAGCGGTATGTAAACGTCTCGCAGAATGAAGGACTGTCGCTGGTGGTTACTATTGGCCCCAGAGAGAAAGAGAGAATAATTGCGGAGTCCCGCTATTATATCGAGCCGGACACGCAATTTGGCGTGGTGGCATTCATGGTGGATGAAGAATTTCACGGCCGCGGCATTGCCACTTTCTTACTCAACCATATGATAGAGATCGCTCAAGAACGCGGACTAAAGGGATTCAAGGGCGACATTCTGGAAACCAATTCTCCGATGATCGCAGTCTTCAACAAATTACCATATGTACTGCACAGGAAAGTTGCTGGGGGTCAAATTTCGTTGAAGTTTCGCTTCGATGAATTGTAAGAGACCCCGGGCTCCGGGTGACCGTTCGTTTCGGGGCTGTTCCTGCTAAAGTTCTTGCCCGTGTGTTCCTATCGGCTTACCAGATCCGGCTTGAGATCGTGGAACCACTGATTGTTGTGGACTGAATGCTGACCGTTTCAACTAAAGACTTCTTCCATTGTGAGTTTTTCCCTGCCCTGTCTCCAGAATATGAACCTCTTGCTAAGTTACAGGTATAGCACGTCTTGGAGCTAGGCCGTAAGCACGCTCCTGGACAGCTTCTCAAAACGTGGCAGAAAAAGCGGGGGAAAGCCCCTGGGGGAAATTGGGCGGTGACGACCGGCAAATCGGCTCTGGGAGGTGGCAGTCCCAAGGGGTTTCGAACCCCTGTCTCCGCCGTGAGAGGCGGGCGGCGCACCTAATGATGTCAATGGGTTACGTGATATCAAAGGCGATTCAGGTCAAAAACTGCACGAAAAATGACCGAATTTGACCAAAAAGGGGCCCGGAGGGGGCCCTGAGATTTTATGTGATTTTGATGTATACATCCGTAGCAGTGTCGTCCTCATAATGTCTTGAGTTAACCTAGGATTACCGGATTCCTGACGATTGACACTGGAAATTCGGTCAATTCCTACCTGGAATCATCCCGAAGCGCAGTGGAAAATGCCTCTTCTCTTGATACTCTTTTTCTTTAGCCATAATGGCCTGATCAGTAATGCTCACCTACCGGCTCATTTGACCTTCACACTTTGGAGAAATGCTATATGTTCATGGTAAAATTGTTTATAATCCCTGAATGTCGTGAACTTGGATTACTAAAGGAATGTATACAGTTTGGCCATAAATAACAACTACTTGGATTTATCAAAAAAGATGATTAAGGAATTCCTTTATGGGATGACTGCGTACGAGCATGCCATGATCCCGGTGAAAGAGAAGGCTGAGCTTGAGCGTCTCCTATTCCTAACTCTTTTTGGAGATATTTTGGGGATTCCGATGATGCGACCATATTATACTCTTCGGATCCTGCCTTATCTGTGTACCAGATTTGACACTTGGCAACGCTCTGTGCTTAGGCCGCGTGATTGGACTGATTGGGCCTTTGATTGATCTATAGAAGCGTCTTCCTGTCTTTATGCGGGATTAACTATTACTTTCCCAGAGCAAAGCCTTGAGGCTGCACTGAGTGCATATTTTTCAACCGGAATTATGCGGCGGTTCACTTCTTCAAACCTGCTGCAGCCCTAAAGATGGCTCTTCGCGTAAGTGCGTACCCCACATTTTCGGGTCTCACCCCATCAGTTCGTATCTAGAGGTGTGCAGGGCGTAGATACGGAGTATGAAGAAAGTTCAGTCTCTGAAGCCGTACGCTTGGCGCTGCAACGTTTTTATTTTGTTGTTGGTTCCTTTCACTGGTCCGGTAGAAATCCGACGGTCGTAGTAGTCGAGGATGCTCCGTTCATGGATGCTCAAAGACGCAATGTTTGACGACCTCTTGATTTGCAATCAACAAGTCATCTATTCTTACCGTCGAAAGGCTTCAGGCACGAAAGGTGAGCTATTTGATGAGGTAAGCGTCATATACCACAGCATTTCCCAAACGCATAGCCATACCAAAACCCATGGCACGGTTAAGCCACAAATACTGAGGAGCGCTCGTTTCAAACTGAGTGTAGACCCTGAAGAAATATTCTTTGGGATCAACCACCTCACCTTTGGCGACTCTGGCCATCACTTCCGGAGGACCGTAACGATAACCTCGGGTTTGGAGCATAATGTAAGATCCATCATTAGTCTTGAGAAGATAGCGAGTGTCAATTATTGCCAGACCGTCATCAGTAACAATTTGCCAGTCTGCGCCATTGTTCATGATTTCTCCGCTGAGCCTTGGACCTTCAAATTTGCCTCCGGTGATGGGAATTATCCTACGTTTTCCCAGATCACTCGTTTTCCCCAATTCCCAGATCGGGGCTACAAGGTCGACAGAAAAACGAGCCAAGAACTCTAATTCAGGTTTGGGAGGTTCCTGGCCTTTCGTCTCGGCAACTGTTGTTGGACCTGCTGAGAACACGATGGCCGGGATGAAGCAAGCCAGCATTAAGCAAACTTCCAAAAACCAAGTCTTCATTTGATCTCTCCTTTCATAAGCGGTCTTAAAATCGTGTTTTACATTCTGAAGAAGGGCTTCTATAAGAGTCAACTCGACCACGCATGAAAACTTTGTTACTTGGTAAAAAGCCTCTTCTAGAAAGATATGAGCCGAAATTATGCGGCGGTTTTGCCATCTTGAGCGTTTTGACCTCGCTAACGGGTCGAAAAATAGCTCCGGTGACCCCGAAAAGGTCTCCGTATGGAATCTCGCATGCCAATAAAAATCACCTCAAGCACGAGATTGATGTTGTCATAGATTTATAAATTTCCTTGTACCCGTGCGTCTTTCATGCCGCAACCAAACGCTCGCATCCCATGGGGACTAGGAACCAAATGACAGCCAAACCTCTCAGGAATTCTCTCCTGATCTTCCAATGTCTCATGGAAACTATTTCGCCTGCTGCCGCGCCTTCTTAATGTCGTCGATGGACGGCATCAATTCTACAGCAGGAATAGTCACGATGTCCGTTGCGATGAGGAAATCATAACCGGGCACTTTCTTGGTTACTCCCATGAACATCGGGAGCTCCAACTGATTATCACCCTTCCTTACCGTCAATTTACCGACAGGGCTATCCACGGATAATCCTGGCAGGGCCGCAGCGAATTTCTCAGGATTCACCTTCCTCGCTTTTTCATAGGCTTTTGCAATAAACTGGCCGGTAACCCACCCGACTAGGCTCCCAAAAGAAGGGTACCTGTTATACGCCTTCTTGAATTGTTCGACAAATGCCTTTTGTTCAGGATTATCAGGATAATAAAAGTAATAATTGGATGTCCCCATAACTCCCTCGGGAGCATCGAGGCCCAACGGCCTCAAAGTAGAGAGTTCGGTGGCGGTGTGCATGAAGAACGGCATTTTCTCATTAAATCTTGTGGTCTTCGCCGCCTTCAAAAATGGAGTGCAACTTGCGCCTCCTGTAGCCACAATGACCGCATCAGGTTTTGCCGAGAGGATCGATGTAATATAAGGTGTAAAATCAGGTTCGCCGACCTTCCACCAGGATTCACCCAGCAATTTTACTTCCGGCTTCAGTTTTTTGAGATTGTTCCAGATTCCGTCAGCAAAGGCGTGTCCGGATTCGTAGTCGTCACCTGCGATCCAGTAAGTGACGAAGGGTTTCTTCGCCAAGGCTACGGCAGCCGCTTTGCCAACCATCTCCGTGTTTTCACTAATACTGAAGACATATTCGTGCCCTTTGGCACCCGTTATCTTGTAACTTTTCGCATAGGTGGCGAGGAAAGGGATCTTCTCTTTCTTGGCCAAGTCGGAAACTGCCAAAGCGACGGCACTATTGATGGTCCCCACGAGAAGGTCAACCTTTTCCCTCATGATCAACTCTTTCGCCGCGCTTAGTCCAAGGTCTACCTTAAACTTGTCGTCACGGGTCACAAACATGATTGGTCTGCCGAGCACACCTCTCTTGGCGTTGATCTCGTCCACTGCCAATTTGAAACCATCCAGAACATCATTGGTGTAAGTGCTCGCCGTTCCGCTGTAGGTGTCGATAATGCCGACTTTTATCGGTATTTCCTCAGCCACTGCCGACCCGAGGAACAACAGACAGCAGCTCAGCTTTGCGACGACTGTCGCCCAAAGCAGTCTCTTCATGGTCGCTCATAGCGCTCTGGGTCACAAGCTGGCTCGGGCAGCCTACTACATTATGAAAGACAAGGTGCCCTTCAACAAGGAGAAGCTTTTCAGTTCAACAGTTGGCGTAAGCAGCGAACCCTGACAAATCGGTTGGCAGAACCACCAAAAATGATTAGGAAGCCGCTTACTCCAAACCATCCGGTGTTGCCGGACTCTTTTCCGCCCATGTCGTGAGCCATTACTGGGTTGGCTTTGAGCCATGAGAAATGATCCCAATACGCGTGGACACGGCATGGAACCGAAGATTTTCTGGTGCGCCGACGGCGGAACGGGCTGGACCTTTCACGAGGTCAGGCCCAGATCCTGATGGGTGACCGATTAAGACCAAAAAGGGGCCCTTTGGGGGCCCTGGGATTTCATCCCTGACAAGTGCGCAACACCGACAAATTTCTCGTTTTCATGCGTGATAACAATTTCGCAACCCAAGTTCGGACCTTTTGATACCTCCGCGCGATGAACAACTTCAGGGGACCATCCCGACCTGCCTTTTAGGCTTTTCTCACTACATGGACCGTCGGCACTGAACGAGAAGGTCCTATTTCTAAACAGGAAACCCTCTATACCCTCAACATCACAAGTGGTCCATAATCGGGGGGCAGGGTACCGCTCCTTTTTTCTCAATATAAGGTGATGCATTGCCTTGATCAATTGTTCGTACAGGCCGTTCAATTGGTCAACAGACGTGTCACTTCATAAGCAGGTCCGGCAGCCACAAAGAAATCTCTGGGAAAAGCAAGAATATAAAGAGGCAAGCGAACATTCCCGCCAAGTACGGATAGATACCCTTATACACATTTCCTATTGGTTCGCCCGTCACCCCGGAGACCACAAATGCGCTTATGGCCATAGGAGGGATAATTATTCCAATCATTGTGACGACGCACACGATGACGCCGAACCACACAGGATCGTACCCAAGTTTAAGGGCAATCGGCAAAAAGATCGGGGTAGCCAAGATCAAAAATGCCAGATCTTCGATAAACGATCCGCCGATCAGATATACGGCTATGATGATCAGCATGATAATTATGCGATGCACGTGGAGACCGATTAGCCAGTCCGCGACAATGTACGGCGTCCTAGTCACGACGAAAAAATGGCCCAAAATTGTCGCCCCTGCCACCATTATGAGTACCATGCACGCTATACGCAAGGTATCCACGGCAGCCCTGAAAAACTTTTTTCGATCCATGTCTTTCTTGGCCAGAGTCAATAATAACACAGCAAAGGTGCCGACACTCCCTGCCTCGGTCGGCGTAAAGAAACCCTCCATCAGACCCCCCACCACGATCAAGAACACCAATATCACCAACAGAACCGGCGGAAGTGACGCTAGTCTTTCGCTCCAGCTCGATTTTTCCCCTCTTGGACTGAGAGATGGGTTGATTAGACTCCAGACCACCAGGGTTACCACGAAAGACAAGGCAACCAACAGCCCAGGAATTAGGCCGGCTAAGAAGAGTCTACCGATGGAGGTCTCGGTTATTATGCCGTATATTATCAATACCACGCTGGGTGGAATTAATACGCCCAGCGTACCAACAGAGGCAACTGTGCCGCATGAGAGTTTTCTATCATACCCGTATCTATCCATTTCGGGTACCGCGACAGTGGCGAAGGTCGCTGCTGTGGCCGGAGTGGAGCCGCAAATAGCCTTGAATGCAGTGGCCGCAGCCACTGTTCCTATGGCCAAACCTCCGGGGACATGTCCAACGAATTTGTATGCACTGTCATAGAGACCTCGAGCGACCCCGCCGCTGGCACCTAACTGGCCCATGAGTACGAACATGGGCACTACAGTGAACCCATACGATGAAATTACGCTGGCTATGTCCTTGGCTACCAGTATCATTGCGCTGTCCGCGCTCACGATCGCAGCAAACCCGATAAAACCGGCAAGTCCCATGGCAAAACCGATTTCCAGTCCCAGGAGAAAAAGCAGGAACAAAAGAATAATCACGAGAAAGCCTATGAATTCCACACTCATTGTTCTGATCCTCGTTCAGAGGGCGTGAGCTCAACAACTAGCATCAGACATTCAACGAAACAGCAAAAAGCAACCACATAGAAGATCGGGTACAAAGGCAATTTTAGGGTTAGAGTGACCTCGCCTGCTCTACCGTAGCTGTGCCCCAGGAGACACAAGTTCCAACCGGCGACAATGAAAAACGCGATGGCCAGCAATCTCGTGAGAACGTGGAGTGCGGTCCGGGCTGGTCCGGACAGACTTCCCGTTAGGAAATCCATGATGACATGGCCTCTTGCCATTGTTGTATACGGAATGGAAAAACCTATGATGATCGCTCCAAGAATGCCCACGAGTTCATAGGTCCCCGGAATGGGCCGGCCAAATGCACGCAAGGCTACATCAGCCAGTGTGAGGACCATCATCACTATCAGGCCGGCTGTCGCCACAGCACACATTGAGCGGGAGGTGAGTGCCATCGCTTTGGTAAATGATTTCATTGTGCCTCTCACTGAGAAAGCCGTTTCTGCCACTAGTCTCTTAACGAATCATCATCACTTCTGGTGTGTCTTTAAGTATTCGATGCAGAAGTCCAATGCTTCCTGACCGGGGAGGCCCTTGGCTTTCATATTTTGAACATATTGGGTCAGTATAGGTTGCAATAGTTTGGCCCAGCGTGCGTCTTCCTCGCCGGAAAGCTGGATAACCTTTCTGCCTTTGTCCAAGAACATCTTACGGGCTTCATCTTCCAGTTGGTCCCAGAGCTTACCCTCTTTTTCGATCCACTCCTGATTGATCTGTTCAATTATCTTTTGATCTTCGGGAGCAATGGATTGCCATTTATCTTTATTCATAACCACGTAGGCCACATTTACGTACGCCGAGCTAAATAGGGTGCCGTCGTTGACGACGTCTATGAGCCTCCATCCTACCAGCGGCTCAAAAGGCCCTATAATTCCGTCAGCCACGCCTTTCTGAAGGGCGTCATAAGCGTCGGACATCGGCATTGCTACCGACACGCCTCCCAAAGCCTTGACCACCTCTGCGCTGGTTCCGGTGGACCTGATTTTGAGACCTTTAATGTCTTCCAATTTTTCGACTGGCTTCTTTGTGAAAAGACGATGCGGAGGCGAAGTATGGAGATACATCACCTTTGTTCCGTCAAATTCCTTGGGCTTAAATTTTTCGAGGTATGCGTTCGCCAATTTCGTTGCGTCGTATGAGGTCTTGTATCCCAGTGGGAGGTCAATTACTTCTGTGAGAGGAAATCGCCCGCCGGTGTATCCGCAAAAACTCATCCCTATATCCGCAACGCCTCTCATTACGTCATCATAAGTCTCAGAAGGGCGTGAAAGAGACGCGGCCGGAAAGTACTGCACTTTCACTCGACCGTTGGTTCTTTTCTCTACCTCTTTGCACCACTCGTCCGAAATAACGCTGACTTTGCTTGCGGGCGGGAACAGGTTCGCATACCTGAGGGTAATGACCTTATCGGCTCCATAGCTTGTCAGAAGGCCGAAAAAAAATGCCATAACTATCCAAATCACTACGCCCACCCCAAAACATCGGCCTTTCATAGTCTTACCTCCTTTGACGTGATTGTTCGGCACCAATCATGTTTGACATCGTCTCGGAAATAGCTCCAAGCGGTATAGCTGTCTCGAATCAGAAATTAACGTGCTGACCGCAGCTCACCGGTATGGTCTGACCTGTGACGGCGCTCGATTCCTCTGAGGCGAGAAAGACGGCTACAGCAGCACATTCTTCTTCCGTGGCTAATCGTTTAAGGGAATTGTTGGCAGTCAAGCTTGTCATGATCTCATCAAAGGTCTTACCCGTCCCTTCAACTCTCTTCTTGATCACGTTAACAATGCGATCTCCCAAGACAGGACCCGGGCTGAGGGCATTCACGCGGATGCCGTATTCTCCCATCTCAACAGAAAGCGTTTCAGTAAGGCCAATGAGGCCCATCTTTGCGCAGCAATAGGCCGCCCTGAAGGGATATCCGGACCTTCCGTCAGCCGACCTTCCTGCTTCAGAAACAACGTTGATTATATTGCCGGTCTTCCGCTCGATCATGTTCTTGAGCACTTCCCGTGCACAGACCATGCTCCCTGTCAGGTCGACAGCCAAGGTTTCGTTCCACTGGGCCAGATCCATGTCAACCACCCTGGACGTAGGCCCTGAGACACCACTGTTATTTACCAGTATATCCACTTGGTCGAACCGCCTGATTGTCTCTGCGACAAGGCGCTTGATTTGCGACTCATCCGAAACATCTGTTTGCACGTAGATTGCCTTTCCGCCCTTACTGATAATCTCGCCGCACGTTTTCTCCAGCTCGGGAGCACTTCGTGCGGCGATCACCACATTGGCGCCTTCTCGGGCAAAAGCGAGAGCAATGGCCTTCCCGATACCTTTACCACCACCCGTGATAATTGCCACCTTACCTCGCAACCGCATGCGTCCTCCTTGGGCGATTCCATCCGGCACCTAAGCACGGGCCTTCAAGATGGATGTGCGTCATTTCACAATTATTCCACCTACGAAAGATCAGAACATTCCATTTGGATTCGCAGAAGTTTGCGGAACCTCCTGTATCACATCCCAGTGCTCATCGATTTTTCCGCTTTCATTGAGTCTGAATATCTCAACGATAGCCCGATGCGTGCCCGGTGGCCGAACCGAATGGACGTGAAGAATGACATAGTCACCGTCCGCAAAGATCCTGACGATTTCGCTCTTGGCGCCGCGGTGGTTGGTCTTGAGCCAGTTGATAAATGCCGCCAGACCTTCGGGGTAGTCTTCGACCAAAGGATTGTGCTGCTTGTAACGCGGCCCCATGTACTTGCGGGCTGACTCAAAGTCCTTCTTGTTAATGATAAGATCATAAAATTCCGCAACGTTCTTTTTATTCATTTCCATCTGCTCTCGAGTTGCCATATCGTTCCTCCGGTCTAAAAAGCCCTATCGAGCGATTCCTCGAAGCTCGACGGAGTGCATGATCCCCAGTTGTCTATTATGAAACTCCTCGTCCATCCGTTTTATAGGAAAACATCACCGCCAGGAGTCTCGCCCGCTCCTGACCGATGCTCCTCCCAGTGTGAGGTACTCCGGATTCGAAATAGACGCAGTCACCCTCGTGCATGATGTATTTCTTGCCGTCATAGGTGAATTCATGGGTACCTTCCAAAACAAATAGCAATTCCTCACCCTCATGCTGAAATATGGCTTTTTCCTCGAATGCCGGCTCGATGATGTAGGGCTCCATACTCTTGCCGAGCTTATTATGCGCGAGAGTTTCATATTTGTACCCATACAGGGACCCTGTTGTAACAATGACCTTTCTTTCGTTCTTGCGCACAATAGCCAATCGTGTGTCGCCGGGTGGTTCCTGCCGCCCGTTGAGCAGAGAAATAGTCTCCACCCCGAGGGCGCCGGCAATCCGGTTCAGTGTTGAAAAAGGAGGCAGTTTGCCGGCACGCTCCACCCTCGATAGATACCCTTTGCTTAGGCCCGTAAGGTGAGACAGATCGTCGAGTGTCATCTTTCGCGCGAGCCGGAGAGTCTTGATATTTTGACAGATGGTCCTTTCATCCATACCGGGATTGTTGCCTCATGTACAACAGATGTCAACAACAAAATTGCCAAAAAGGAAACTACGCCCCCTCCGCGGGCGTGGTTTATCTTATCGAGAAACTACGCCTCCGCGTTCATGCCATCAGGTATTTTCTCTTGATTTCCACGTTCTGATCAAAATCGGCTGTGGTGCCTTCATAGCGAATCCGCCCATTATCGATCACATACACCCGGTCAATCAATTTCAAGGCAGATTTTACATTTTGTTCCGAAAGGAGAATGCTGATTCCTGCATCTTTCAGCGCTAAGATCTGATTTTCCAGCTCCCTGACAACCAGAGGCGCCAAACCCTCCGTCGGCTCGTCCAGCAGAAGGAGTTCCGGACTGCTCATCAAGGCTCTTCCAATCGTAAGCATCTGCTGCTCCCCGCCCGAAAGGTTTCCCGCGGGCCGCGTCTTTATGTGCAAAAGGGCTGGGAACAAATCGTACACCCTCTGTTTGGGCCATTCGTTGTTGCGCCGGTAGGTAATTTCAAGGTTATCGTCCACGGAGAGATCGGCAAACACCCTGCGGTCGTCCGGAACGTAGGCGATCCCCTCCCGAACGAGAAGGAAAGGATCCTTTCCGGCAATCGATCTTCCCTTGAATGTGATCGATCCCTCTCGAGGAGGCGTCCAGCGAGCGATACTTCTCATCGTGGTCGATTTACCTGCGCCGTTTCTCCCGAGAAGCCCCACGATCTCGCCTTCGGCCAAAGAGAGGGAGACATCAAAAAGGATATGAGAAAGACTGTAATAGGTGTGGATATTTTCGACCCGAAGCATGGATCTAATCCTCCCCCAGATAAGCATCCTGCACTTCTTTGTTGCATCGGACGGTCGCGCAATCTGACTGGATGATGGTGGAACCCTGGACCATGACCATGATCCGCTGAGCGATGGCAAAAACGAGTTCCATATCATGTTCGCAGAAAAGGATCGTAAGGCCGCGCTCTGTAGAAAGTCGCTGGATAAGCGAGATGCACCGCCCTGTCTCCTCTGGGGACATGCCGGCCGTCGGCTCATCCAGGATGAGAAGTTCTGGCCTTCCGCCGAGGACTATAGCGATCTCAAGAACCTTCCTGTCACCATGAGACAGGGAGCCGCAGACGCTCTTCGCCTTTTCAGTTAACCCGACACTGTCGAGTATCGCATACGTATTGTCCACCGCGAGCTTCCGGGAAGGGGAGAAGAAGGTAAGATCTCTACCCTGCTCAACGAAGACTGCGATCTGGACGTTCTCAAAGACGGTCAGCCGAGGGAAGATGTTAACGATCTGAAAAGAGCGAGCGATCCCCTTTTTGCACATCTTGTGGGATGGAAGACCCGTGATGTCTTCCCCCTTGAAGGTCACCTGCCCCTCATTCGGCTTCAGGACGCCCGTAATCATGTTGAAGAGGGTTGTCTTCCCAGCTCCGTTCGGGCCGATGACGGCCACCACTTCACCCTTCTTGACGTCAAGATTTACCCGGTCTACCGCCCTAAAGCCGCCAAAGGACTTGCTTACGTTCCTCACCTCAAGCATAATTCGCTTCCCTTGCCCTTTCCACCTCGCCTGTTTTTCCAACTCGGCGCTCATGCCAGATCTCGAAAACCTTGCCCAGGACCCCTTCGGGCAGGAAAAGAATGACAAATACGAGAACAATGCCGAGAACGAGTGCCCAATAATCTGTAACCGTGCTAACAAACGTTCGCAGTAGGACGATTATGGCAGCGCCAAGCATCGGTCCAAGAAAAGTGTACCAGCCCCCCAGGAGGGCCATGATAGTAATCTCGAGCGAAAGGGTCCAGAACATCATGTCGGGGAAAACCGAATTATCGACCACCACGAAAAGAACGCCTGCAATACCGGCAAAAAACCCGGCAATCACAATCGCGATGAGCTGATGTCGCCTTACATTCACGCCGACCGCCTGGCTTCGTACCACGTTGTCACGAATCCCCTGAAGAATACTTCCAAAGGGGGCGTTGAGAATCCTGTACATGATGAACAGCGAAAGGGCGGCCACGATCAAAGTAAAGTAGTAAGCGGCGTTTGGGGACTCGAGGATCGCCGGAACGGAAATCCCGTGGATACCATCGTCCCCCCCTGTAAAACTGTACCATCGATATACGATCACCCAAACCAGGGAGCCCAGCGAAATTTGAAGCATGCCGAAATATAGTTTTGACAACCGGATGCAAATAAGGCCGATGATCAGGCTCAAAAAGGCGGCGACTAGAGGGCCGACGACAAAGGCGATCCATGGATTATACTCAAGCTTCATGATCATCACCGCGGCCGCGTACGCCCCCGCACCATAGAATACTGCATGATGAAACTGGTAAATGCCGCCGAAACCCAGCACGAAGTTGAGGCTGGTGGACAGGAGACCTGTCGTGACAATGAGAGCGATCAGGTACACGTAAAATCGCGGTAGGCCGAAGGGCGCAACGGCGAAGATCGCGGCAATCACGATCACTGAGATGATGGATTTCTGGTTGAGTGTTCTCATGGGGTCTTCTCCTCACCAAGTGGACCGTAGCAAGCCCGTCGGCCTGAAACTGAGTACGACGATCACAGCTGCGTATGGGAAGACTATGCCAAACTGAGGCCATATCAGAATTCCCAGGGACGCGGTGAGGCCGAATATCAGAGCGCCCAAAAGCGCACCCCAGATATTGCCAAGTCCGCCTATAATTACGATCAGGAAGGCTTCCATGATCAATGTATGATCCATGCCCAGCGAAACATTGACAATGGGGGCCACAAGCACTCCGCCCAGTCCTGCAAGGAAACAGCCGATGACGAAGACGCTGCAAAAAACGCGACTCACATTGATCCCAACTCCAGCGACCATCTCTCTATCCACCGCCGCCGCTCGAGAGATTTTGCCCATTTTTGTTTTTTCGACCAGAAAATAGAGCACGATAGCGACAAGGGGGCCCACAATAAGAAGGAAAAAGTTGTAGATAGGGAAGGGCATGCGGAGTATGCGGATTGCGCCTTGAAAGAAGTGCGGCATCGGGATAGTTCTGTATTCGGCTCCCCAGACCATCTTGACGAGATCACCGAATATGAGCACGAAAGCGAAGGTGAGTAGGAAGAGCATTATATGTTCTCTGTCGTAGACCCGGCAGAAGATGCCCCGCTCCACAATAAAGCTGAGGAACGCGACGGCGAGGGGCGCTATCAGGACAGCCATCCAGTACCCCGCCACCCCTCCGCCGAATAGGCGGGAAACCGTATAGGCCATGAAAGCACCTATCATGTAGAGCGACCCGTGAGCGATGTTCGGAATCCTCAGGACACCGAGGATGAGACTGAGGCCGGAGGCGACAATGAAAAGGATTACGGTCCGGCTCAACCCCATCAGGATCTGACAAATAACAGTGGGCGACCAGATGGCTGATAGAAGATCCACGATTTCCTCTCAAAAATCTCTACTTTTTTCTCACTTTCATGATCTCGTCGCAGCTGGGCAGGTAGTCCTTGCCCGGTATTGTTAGTATATCCGTGGCGATCAGGTAATCATGATCGGGGGTCTTCTTGGTTACACCGAAGAACATCGGGAGCATCAGCTGATGATCACACTTGCGCATCTCCAGCTTGCCGACAGGGCTGTCTACAACCAAGCCCTCCATGGCGTCGATGAATTTTTCCTTGTCCACCGCGCCTGCCTTCTGGTACGCATTCACGACGAGCTGCCCCAGGGCATAGCCGTAGAGCGCCCCCACCTTCGGGGGCCTGTTGTAAAGTTTATTGAATTCATCCACAAACGCCTTATTTTCAGCGGTCTCAGGATAGTAGTAGAGGTAATTGACTGTGCCGTAAACACCCTCAGGCGCATCATTCCCCAGAGGCTGAAGATTGGATAGTTCAATGGATGTATGCAGGTCAACAGCCAGCTCCTTCGGAAGATCCATGGCCTTCGCCATCTTCATGAAAATGAGATTTCCCGATCCTCCCGTTGCCATGATCAGACAATCGGGCTTTGCCTGTACGATCGGTGCAATGTAAGGCCCAATATCAGCTTCTCCGACCTTCCACCAAGTCTGTCCCATAAGCTGGGCGTCAGGCTTCATCTCTTTTACATACCGCCAGGTCGCTTCAGCGACGGCGTGGCCGTATTCATAGTCCTCGCCCGCCATCCAGTACTTTGTAAATGGTTTTTTTGAAAGCGCGACGGCAGCCGCTTTTCCGATCATCCGAGTGTTTTCAGCGACACTGAAGACATAGCGGTGCCCCTGTTCTCCCGTGATCTTCTCGCTTTTTGCAAAACTGCAGATAAATGGGATCTTCTCCTTCTTCGCAAAGTCGGATACCGCAAGGGTGGCGCTGCTGTTGATCGTGCCTGCAAGAAGATCAACCTTCTCTCTCATGACCAGTTCCTTGGCCATAGCGAGGCCGACGTCAGGCTTAAATTTCTCGTCGCGCGTCACATATTCGATCTTCTTCCCGAGGACGCCGCCTTTTGCATTGACCTTTTCGATGGCCATCTTGAACCCGTCGAGCACATCGAACGTATAAACCGAGGGTGGACCGCTATAAGTATCGACAAAACCCACCTTGATGGTGTTTTGTGCGAAAGCAGGTGGCGTCACAAACAGCGCAAGAGACGCGAAACCTATGGCCAGTATGATTCCCTTTCTCACAGGCTTACCCTCCTTTTTTGAGACTATGAATTTTTTCCATTTACGAACACTACAACCATATCACCAGAGGAATTGTCAATCTTCGAAGACCGAATGTCCTCGGCAGCAATCCACATCCTGTTGGACCTGAGATTCTGCCTCTCCGGCTCTTGGTGCGTTTCGCTCCTTATGTCTCCTACGGCTTTGTTCGCACTGTACCGTTATTCGAGATAAGCGCCTTTGTCCGCGCTGGCGGCATATTTGGCGAAGTGAGCGAGATAGCCCTTGGTCACCTTGGGTTGGGGCGGCCTCCAGGAGGCCAACCTTTCCCTGATTTCTTGATCACTGATTTCCACCCTGACTGTCCGGGCGGGAATATCGATGTCGATGAGATCTCCATCACGAACCACGGCAATGGGGCCTCCGACCATGGCCTCAGGCACAATGTGCCCCACACAAGGCCCTCCCGACGTGCCGGAAAACCTACCATCCGTGATAATTGCCACCGATCTGTCAAGTCCCAAGTCTATAAGTAGCCAGGTGGCCATCACCATCTCTCTCATCCCGGGTCCTCCTTTGGGCCCTTCGTACCTGATGACCAAGACCTCACCTTCCTTAACCTGCCCGGCCAAAAGGGCATTGATACAATCCTCTTCCTGCTCGAAAACCCTGGCGGGACCTCTATGCCTCTGCATCTCCGGTCTGACCGCAGTCTGTTTCACCACAGCAACACCCAAGTTGCCCTTCAGGACAGCGATGCCTCCATTCTCGGATTTTGGATTGGAAAGCGGACGGATGATCTCCGGATCCTTGATTTCCGCTGTCTTGAGATTCTCCTCCAGGGATTGGCCGGCCGCAGTCATCACACTCGTATCCAGAAGGGATTTCATGGACTTCATGACACCCTGTAATCCTCCGGCCCGTTCGAAATCCTCCATGAGATACCTGGAATCCGAAGGTTTGATTTCCATGATCGATGGAGTCTGCCGGCTGATACTTTCAAAATCGTCCAGGGTGAAGGGAAGTTCCAATTCATGGGCGATGGCCGGGAAATGGAGGGTCAGATTGGTGGAGCCGCTCGTAGCGCAACAGACCTTCACCGCATTGCGGAAGGCGACAGGAGTCAGGATATCCCGTGCCTTCACATCATTCCACAAAAGCGACATCACCTGTCTGCCCGCATCTTCAGCCAGTTTTTCAAGGTTCGGGTCCGTAGCACATAGGGCCGAGTTTCCGGGCATTGAAAGACCAAGGGCCTCGGCAGCAATACACATGCTGTTGGCCGTTCCCATAAGGCAGCAGGCTCCGGGACCGGGGCAGACACAGCCTTCAATCTCGCGCAATTCCTCCCGGCTAATCTTCCCCTGCTTGTACATGACGAAATACTTTCCCATGGAAGAGACATCGAGTCTGTCTCCTTTATACCGCCCTGCCGGCATGTAGCCGCCGGTGACTAGAATGGTGGGAAGGTTGCAGCGGACGGCGGCCATGATAAGACCCGGCACGATCTTGTCACAGGTTCCGATCATCACCACAGCGTCGTAGCTGGCATGCTCTACCATCATCTCCACGGAGCCCGCGATCAGGTCGCGACTGGGCAGGATATATTTGAAGCCTTCGTTTCCGCTCCCCTGGCCATCACAGGGAGCCAGGACGTTGAAGATAGTCGCCAGTCCTCCGGCTTCATGGATTCCCCGCTTGACGGCCGCAGCGATACGATCGAGATGATGAGACCCAGGGAGGATCTCATTCCAGGTGTTGGCGATGGCAACAAGTGGTTTCTCCAGATCTTCATCGCTCGCCCCCATGCACTTCAAGAAAACCCTGCGCATGTAATATTGGGGTACATCAGGGGTCAAAGCTTTGCTTCTCAGCTTTTTGCTCATGTCTGTGCTCCCTGTCAGCGGCCTCAGGAAGGAGGCCACAGAAGAGGATTTGAACTCAAATGTTGGGGTTCAGTTTGAATATACAGAAATCCTTCTGGCCGACCTTTTCCGCCTTGGTCGCCTTGCCCGAAGCGACCAGAATCATTTCTTCAAAGATTCGTCTTCCGGCCTCCCTCAGACTCTCCTTTCCTTCGAGGACCCTGCTCACATCAATATCCATGTGTTCCTTCATCTTCAGATAGGTATTCCTGTTGCCCGTAATCTTAATGACGGGGGCGATGGGCGATCCTATCGGCGTGCCCCGACCGGTGGTGAAGAGGACCATCTGGGCTCCGCCAGCGGCCATACCGGTCAATTGCTCGATATCATGTGCCGGGGTATCCATGAATACCAATCCATTCTTGTTGGGGTGAGAGCCATAGGCGATCACCTCTTGAAGAGGCCCCGCCCCTGCTTTGTAAATGCACCCGAGAGACTTTTCCTCAAGAGTGGTTATGCCTCCGGCAATATTGCCCGGGGAAGGATTGCCCTCTCGGATGTTCTGCCCTGCCTCAATAGCCTTGTTTTCCCACCAGGCAACGGCATCGAGAAGCTGCCGGGAGACCTTCCTGGTTTTTGCTCTCCTGGCAAGGAGGTGTTCTGCGCCGATCAGCTCAGGGGTCTCCGAAAGAATCACCGTTCCGCCTTCCGCCAAAAGCATGTCACAGGCAGACCCCACCGCAGGATTGGAGCTCAAGCCGGAGGTGAAATCCGAACCGCCGCATTCGGTACCGAGAATCAGCTCCCGCAGAGGGATCGGCTCACGACGAAGTCCGGCCGCATGGGCGAGCATGTCTTTGACCATACCTCTGCCTAGGAAAACGGTTTTTTTCGTCCCCCCGACTTCCTGGATCACCAACACTTCTACCCGCTTACCGCTTGGCCTGATCCCTTCGGAGATATTCCCGGCAGCAAGTTCCTCGCATCCAAGTCCGACGATCAGTACACCGGCCACGTTGGGGTTGAGACCAAAGCCGGTCAAGATCCTCTTGAGTATGTGACGATCTTCCCCCATCTGGCCACACCCCAGAATGTTGGGAAGATATACGACCCCTTTGAGGCCTTGGGCTATGGAACGGGCCGCTTCCTGCGAACAGCCTACGCTGGGGATGACCAGCACTATGTTTCTCGTCCCGGCACTGCCGTCTGCTCTGCGATATCCCTGAAATTTCATTGCTTTCTTCTCAATCGTGGTTTGCTGGTCACGTTGTGGACGTGGACATGTTCTCCCCGGACGATCTTTGCCAGACTCTGCCCTATAGGCTCTCCGTATTTGATCACGGAATCACCTTTCTTTATGTCTCTCAGCGCAAATTTATGACCAGGGGGGATGTCTGACACGAGAGTGACCTTCTCCACGTTGTCCTGGATCTCTACAGCGATTTCAACGCCTCGTCTTAACGATTCGAGCGCTGTGGCAACATTATCTTTGCCGTTGATCACGATAACCCTGGCTTTAGCCATTGCCCTGATCTCCCGTCGAAAAATCTGGTGTAGTGCGTCGAATGCTTATTCACAAAATGCTGCAAATACAATTCGAACTTATGACGCACCACACTAGGTCATAGGAATAATCAAACCGCCTGATGGGAATATGGCCACGCGCGCATCGGGATACTCGCTTCCAAGCAACCTCACCCCTTCTTCAAGGGAGAGCGCATAGTCAAACCCCATGGTGCGGGCTTCCTTCTCAGAAATCATCTGGGACACCAATATGGTCCTTATCTTCGGCCGCAGGATCACAGTGCTCATAGCCATGTTGAACTCTACCGGCTTGTCCGCCAAAAAAGGCTTACCCTGGCCCATCGCCTCCTTTACGTATTCGGCAGGATTGGCGCCAACCATGTCTTTGAGCTGATCAAAGGAGTCGACAAATTCGCTCGATACCGGTTTTTCCAATGGGGCGAGCATGAGGATTGCGCCGTTTTCTTTGGTGACACTATCAGGCGCAGCCAGACCTTTGCAGAACTGGTGACCGTGGGTGTGCGGATAGGTAGAGGTGATTGTGATATCTACTTTCTCCTCGAATCTGACTCCCAGCGTTTTGTAATATGCCTGCACCGCCCCCGCAAAGGCGGCCTCAAGACTTCCTCCTATGATGCGGACAACCTCGCCGTGCTGATTGTACACACAGTTTATGGAAAAATCCAAACCCACGGCCTGAGCTGACCTCAAACAACTCTCGTGAAAAGGGTTTCCTTTGGTGAGCCCGGCTACGGATCGCGGGTGGATTGTGTGCCTCATGTGATGGTCCATAACAAACTCAAAATTGGACACTCCGGGCACCACGATTTTAGGTCCACCTCCGAATCCGGCCATTGGGTGGGGCAGGATCGAGCTCATTCCTATTTTCACATCTGCCTGAGCAACTTCCGGATTGATTTTTACAACACGGTCGTCTTCGGGTACCGGGATGGGCACCAGATCGTGTTGCCAGGCGTCGTGCTGGATGATTCTATAGAGCGATGCCGTCGAACTTCCGACTCGCGCCACCAGTTCGTCCTGTGTCAGGCTCACATGAGTTCCAAGCGCGATAATGACAGTGACTTTTTCTCTGGGAATGCCGTTGCGGACCAAATAGGGGAGAAGAACTTGCAGGATATCAGCGACGGGCGTAGGACGAGTCCAGTCGTCTACGAGAATCGCGACCTTATTGGCTCCGGGGACGAGGTCTTTCAGAGGAGCCGTTCCAAGGGGCGCCTCGAGCGCCTCCTGAACCATCTGCCCAACCGGGGGTATGGCAAGATCTTCTCGGCTTTCAATGAAATGAGAGATCGACCATTGCGGAGGCACCGAGAAATATGCCTTCTGATTCCGGCTTGAACACAGATAGTAATCCTTTCTCACTGCTTTCCTCCGATACCCCCCCTTTCTCTCATGTCGATACTGATGATCCCGGGAGTAGTCAGTTAAAACACCTTACTCCTAATGATCGACGGTATACCT
>DATJPW010000031.1:0-2746 GCA_035506215.1 Desulfomonilaceae bacterium | reverse complement strand
GCTATGGTCAACTTGCTCAGAAAAGGGGTCGCTCCGGTGCTGCCGAATAGCGTGTTACTGGATCCCCCACCGAATACAGCCCCAATGTCCGCTCCCTTGCCGGATTGCAGCAATATGATCATGATCAGCGCTATGCAAACAAGGATATGAATAGCTAAAACAAGCGTGGTAAACATTCCGTTCCGCTCCCTTTGGGATTTTAAGCCGCTCCTTTGATGATTCCAAGAAAGTCTTCAGATTTCAAAGACGCCCCTCCTACGAGGCAACCGTCAATGTCATCGCGGTTCATCAGGCTTCGCGTGTTATCAGGCTTCACGCTGCCGCCATATAATATTCTAACTTTAGCGGCGAAATCAATGCCGGCCAAAGAACCTAGTTCACGGCGCAAAAACCCGTGGACTTCCTGAGCCTGGTCCGGGGTGGCCGTTCGACCCGTGCCAATAGCCCACACCGGTTCATAGGCTATGACTAGTCGGGTGGGGTCCCATGAATTTATGCCTTCTATTCCCCGAATGAGTTGATCTTTGATCACCACGAACGTCTTACCATCCTCGCGCTGAGCCAAAGTCTCCCCAAGACAGAATATTGGTATCAGTTCATGTTTGATGGCAGCTTTTATCTTAAGATTCACCATCTCGTCGGTTTCCCCAAAATATTGCCTACGTTCCGAATGCCCTATGATGACATGACTGCAACCCGCTTCCCTCAGCATGGGGCCCGAGATCTCCCCTGTAAATGCGCCACGATCTTCCCAATGCATATTTTGGGCGCTGACCCGTATCTTTGTGTTTTTGGTCTCCTCAACGGCGTCACTGATCGAAATAAACGGCGGAGCCGCGATTACCTCGCATTCAGGAGCGTTGATTCGAAGCCCGGCCGCCAGTTCCCTTATCAGATTTCTGGTTTCTGCGCGAGTCTTGTGCATTTTCCAGTTGCCAGCGATGATGGGTGTCCGCCCCTCCATTTTCGATCCTTTCCTTATTCTTATAGGACGCTGTTATTAAGATCCGTCACGCTTCCCGCACATTGAGGGGGATCAGCTCTCCAGAGCAGCCACGCCAGGCAAGATTTTCCCTTCCATAAATTCCATGAACGCTCCACCGCCGGTTGATATATACGAGATCTTATCAGCAACACCTCTTTGTTGGACCGCTCGTATCGTATCGCCTCCGCCCACAACCGAAAATGCCCCGGAAGCCGCCACCGCCCTAGCTATCTCCATCGTGCCGTGGCTGAAAGCAGGATTTTCAAAAACCCCCATAGGGCCATTCCAAATTATGGTCCCGGCTTTGCCGATCTCCACTTCAAAGTTCTTTATGGTTCTCGACCCAACATCCAAAGCCATTTCTTCGCTCGGAACCGATTGCACGTCCACAAGCTCCCCTCGTGAGACTCCTTCCATTCTGTCCGCGACCACCACATCCACAGGCAATAGCACTTCACGTCCCATGTTCTTGGCTGATTGAAGTATTTCAGAGGCGGTGCCTACCAAGTCTTCCTCTATTCGAGAAGTCCCCATAGCAGTACCCGAAGCCCTTAGGAATGTGTTGGCCATGCCACCGCCTATGAGTACAACATCCATGCGATCTAATATGTTCGTCAACACCCCGAGCTTATCGGAAACTTTAGCGCCCCCGAAAATCGCCACTACCGGTCGTGCGGGATTAGAAAATGCCTTATCCAGGTTTTCCAGCTCCTCCTTGAGCAAAAGTCCCGCAGCCTTTTCCTTAACAAACGAAGTGATCCCGACAGTGGAAGCATGAGCCCTGTGCGCGGTCCCAAAAGCATCATTTACATATACATCGGCTATGGAAGCCAATTCACGTGCAAATTCCGGATCGTTTTTCGTCTCGCCTGAATGAAACCTCAGGTTTTCCAACAGCAACAGTCCGCCATCCGGAATCGTCGCGACTGCCTCCTTGACCTCTTGTCCGATGCAATCGTCCACGAACCGCACCTCTCGACCGACCAGCTCTTGCAGGCGCATGGCGACGGGCCGTAGGCTCATTTCCGGTTTTTTCTCCCCCTTGGGTCGTCCCAAATGAGATGCCAGAATCAACCTGGCGCCCTGTTCGATAGCGTAGTTGATCGTGGGTAGGGCCCGACGGATTCTGGTGTCGTCCTTTATGACTCCCGAGGAATCCAAAGGAACATTGAAGTCGAAACGAAAGAAAACTCGCTTTCCTTTGATGTCAATGTCACGAATGCTCTTAATTCCCATGGCCTCCACCCCGAAAGGTGCGAAATCGCATCGCAGCCTTGCTCAATGGATTCTCACAATGCAGCGGCGTGGCAAGGTCTGCAATGATATTAAATTAACCGCTCACCCATGTACAAGGCAAGATCCACCATTCTGGCGGCATATCCTGACTCGTTGTCGTACCAGGAGAGGACCTTCACCATATTGCCGCCTACGCAAAAAGTCGATGGTGCGTCAAAAATGGAGGAATACGTACTGTTCACGAAATCGGTGCTGACAAGAGGTTCATCAACGTACAACAATATACCTTTCATGCGGCCGTCGGCCGCCTTTTTCATCGCTGCGTTTACTTCTTCTATTGTGGCATCTCGCTTCAGAGTGGCTGTAAGATCCACTAAAGAGACGTTTGGAGTCGGAACTCGGATTGCCATCCCGTCCAGTTTTCCCACAAGCTCCGGAATTACCTGACCCACTGCGGTAGCCGCGCCGGTTGTAGTTGGTATCATATTTAGCGCAGCCGCCCTAGCTCTGCGGTAATCTTTATGA
>DATJPW010000030.1:0-3305 GCA_035506215.1 Desulfomonilaceae bacterium | reverse complement strand
CGGTTGAAAAGTGCGGCACCTGTTGCATGATTAGCCTTCTTGCTTCTTGAGTGTCAAGGTTTTCCTCCTTTCAGGTTCCAGATTGAATATGGTGAGATTGGTGGGCGGTTCGTTTTTTGGCTTGCCGGAGACGATAGCTCTGGCCGTTGGCCTCGATGATGTGGACTCTGTGGGTAAGCCGGTCGATGAGTGCGCCAGTGAGACGTTCGGAGCCCAGGACCTCGGTCCAGTTTTCGAACGGGAGATTGGTGGTAACCATCAGGCTCTGACGCTCATAGGCTCGGCTGACCACTTCAAAGAGCAGTTCCGCGCCTGCCTTGGAAAACGGCACGTATCCCAGTTCATCCAGTACCAGAAGTTGTTGGCGTTCCAGTTGTTTTTGTAGTCGTTGGAGACTCCTGTCTTCCCGATATTCGAGAAGCTCGGTGACCAAACCTGTAACGGTGTAGAAGCGTACCCGGCGTCCCTGCATGCATGCGCAAAAAGCCAGGGCACATGCCAGGTGGGTCTTCCCGGTACCACTGTTGCCGATAAGTAGGACGTTTTCCCGCTTGTCTATGAATTCTCCTCGCATGAGTTCTCTTACCAGCGGCTCGTTTACAGAGGGCTGGGCTTTGAAATCAAAGGTATCAATGGTCTTGGTCACCGGAAACCGTGCTTCCTTGACCCGTCTTTCCGCAGCTCTCGTTTCACGGTCAAGCAGTTCTCGTTCGGTCAAGCGCAAGAGGTAGGTGGGGTAATCGGATCTGTCATCCCTGCAGACCGCCGCCATTGATGCATACTCCCTCAGCATGGTGGGGAGCTTGAGCTTCTTGAGGTAGTGTTCCAAGAGGACCGTGGGCTTGTTCTTCTCGCTCATGTGGAACCTACCTTGGCAAGCAGGTCTTGATATGCCGCTATATCAGGTCTGGATACTTTCACCAGACGCAGATGCTCTCGTCCATCCAGCTTGAAGATGGTATTTTCCCAAGGAAACTGAGGAATCAAAAACTGGGCAATGGCGTCCCTAGTATGCGCCCCCACTCGGAGCCCCTTTATTACGGCCAGTGTCACCCTGGGCAAAGCGTGACTTTCAATGAGCCGAAGTATGCGAATGTACTCCCTTGTGCCTTCACCTTCCCGCTCAGCCTCTGCCTGAAGACGACGATGAAGGATGTGGAAGCAGTCAGGCAGGTTCCAATTAGCCAAGGGCAGCGCATGATCCAATGCGCCGGGCTTTCTCTCCAGAAGCGCCAGGTAATGCACGTAGTTGAAAAAGACGCCTTGCTTTCCCCAGGAGCGTCTATGCTCCGCTACTGTCTCTTCTTTACGGCACAGAACCACCCGATCCACGTATCCCTTCACCACGATGGGATGGTGGGCGTAACGAACCGGCACCGAATAGTCGTTGTCATCGAATCGTACAAGAGACAGGGAGCTTGCGGTGGTAGATTGTTTACGACATGCATCGAAGGGGGTTGCAGGAAGAGGAAGAAAGGCAGCCTGGTCTTCAACCAGGAGATCCGCTTTGGTCCCGCTCTTGCCGCGAAGACGCCGGGGCAGATCATCTCGGCACATCTGCGCCAGCCTTTTATTCAGCTCCTCCAGATCACGCACCTGGGGCACGGGAACAAAGAAATTGAGGCGCACATACTTAACCACTCCCTCAACCACGCCCTTTTCGTTGGCACGGCGTACCCGGCAGAAGTGATGATCAAAAAGGTAGTGGCTCTTCAGTTGCAGGAAACCCCTGGTAAGCTTGCGCCCACGATAACAGATGATCGTAGACGTCAGAATCCTGCTGTTGTCGTAGGTGATTCGTCTGGGAACCCCCTGGAAAAACTCGAATGCCTGTATGTGGCCTTCCCAATGAGTCTCGGTACACTCCTGCTCGAACGCAACAACAAAAAAGGCGTCCGAATAGGGAAGCGCCATCGCAAGGAAATGAACCTTGCGCAACTCCCCGGACACCTTTGCCACAGCTTCACCAAAATCCACCTGGGCCTCTCCGGGCAGGTGTATCAGCGGCATGAAAACCTCGCGGCTCTGCCGCTTTATCTGGTTTACCGCTTCCTTAACCTGTGTATATTTGCCTTGGTACCCCTCCTCTTTGATCCGTTCGTATATCCGTTTAGCCGTGTGACGCTGCCTTTTCGGTACCTGCTTGTCACTTTCCAGAATGTCCGCAATACGATCCAGAAAAGGACCTATCTTCGGTTTAAGGCGCTCACGCCTGAACCTATAACCCGGAGGCTCTGAATACCTAAGAATCTTCTCCAGCGTCCTCCAGTGCATCCCCGTATCACGGAGAATCTCCCTCTTGCTCGACTCTCCCCTCAATACGCGAAGTCGTATCTCGGTCCATTCCTCCATGTCTTTGTACACCCCTCTTGGCCCTCCTGACTCAGGTATCGCCGGAAAAACCTTGGGTCTTCCCGACCGCCCTTTATCAGATCAGGCCATTTAGGAGTGCCGCCATTTTAGACCGCCCCTCTCTCCGCCGCCATTTTGAACCGGCCTTTACACCTGGCTCACTTATCCGGAGACGAGACACTGACAAGGCTCTTTCAAGAGGGGGTGGATGTACACGGAGAAACAGCCCACAGCCTCAACATTGATCGTGACTCAGCCAAACAAGTGAACTTCGGTATTTGTTTCGGGATTTCCGCGGGCAGGCTGGCCGGAAGGATAAGTCAGGTCAGGAGGGAGCAGGGACTCCCCCCTGTTGATCAAGCCACTGCTCAGACCTACATTGATCACTTCGATGCCAGGTACCCGGGGGTGAAGGGATTCTTTGAGACGGAATGGGACCGTATGAAGAACCGTCCCAAGAGCGAGCGGGTCGTGAAGAGCCTCCTGGGAAGGATTCGTCGGTTTGATACGACTGCAAGTCGCCCTGTGGAAAGGAAATTCAGGGTTACCTGGCCCCAACAAATAGAAGCAGACCTGATCAAAACGGCTATGGTTAGGCTGGACAGGATATTCAAGCGCCGAAAAATGGGCTCAAGAATCGTGATGATGATTCACGATGCCCTATGGGTGGAGGCTCCGCAAGAGGAGGCCACCGAGGTCAGGCACCTTATGAAGAGAATGATGACCACGGCAGCCAAGCTTACAGTTCCTTTGGAAGTGGATTTCAAATGAATAGGGACAAAAAAAGATTCATGTCGGAAGCAGATTTTTTTCGTCACGTATGAAAGCGATCACGAGCACATATAACGTAATAAAATGACTGTACCGAATGGAGACGAGTAAACTGCATTTCGTACAGGGCGTTTTAACCAACAGAAATGACGCTTTGCGGGAATAGATTGGCCCGCCGGTGA
>DATJPW010000029.1:0-4773 GCA_035506215.1 Desulfomonilaceae bacterium | reverse complement strand
CATGTGCGAATGGACGATCTTGCCAGGCCCATAACAGCTCTCGGAATAACCAAGAACGGAATATCGGACGTGTCCACTGACAAGCCCATAAAACTTGTTTTCTTGATACTCTCTCCCAAAGCTGAACCCGATATACAGCTTCAGCTGCTTCGACTTGTCAGCCGTGCTTCCCAAAGCAGACATTTGTTCCAAACGCTCGTCGAGTCCGCTGACGGCGCGGAAGCTTTTGCGGCCATAAGGGATTGGGAGAGGCTGAACGGTAATTCGGGCTGAAAACTTAATTGGAAGATCTCGACGACGTGGAGGCTGAAGCCGAACATATCCGGAGGAGAATACTTTGATAGGAAAGACCATCGACGAAATTCAGGCAGGTGATTCCGCGGAATTTACAAAGACGATATCCGAGTCCGACATTTACCTGTATGCAGGGGTGACGGGGGATTTCAACCCGGCTCACATCAATGAACCTTACGCGCAGAAGACCTTTTTCAAAACCAGGATCGCGCACGGTATGCTTATAGCTGGGTTCATTTCAACGGTACTGGCGAACAAGTTACCAGGGCCCGGCACCATATACATACGTCAAGAAGTGGATTTCCTCGCTGCGGTGCACATTGGTGACACCATCACCGCGCGAGTGGAAGTGACCGAAGTCATGGTTGACAAGAACCGCGTGAAAGTCAGGACCACGTGTGTCAACCAGCATGGGACACAGGTGCTCGCCGGTGAGGCCGTTGTGAGCCCGCCGAAACCCCCTAAAGAGAAGCTACCGCTGTAGCGGGACTGCTGAAAAATGGCGAAAGGACCGGTGGCGGGCAAGTTCTCCGGCCAGCCACACAGCGGTACCCCAGTAGTGCGGGCACCTTGACACTTTGGGCATGTGAATGCTATTTTCCCTTCTAGTGGCGGTGTAGCTCAGCAGGTCAGAGCATGCGGCTCATATCCGCAGTGTCCGGGGTTCAAGTCCCTGCACCGCCACCACTTAACCCACCGGAATTATTCAGACCACATACCGAAAGACTACCCAAAAGTTCTGCCAGTAAATTGCCAGTAATTTTTGTCGTGAAGATGGGGCAAAAAGTTTGTGCAAGGGTGGTGCAATTTTCATTTTGGCGTGATAAGAGACGAGTCACTCGATACGGCGGTCTCAGGCCATGGTTTATGAAACGAAAAGCAACGTCAGGATCTTCCTTGACCACCTGTATGCTTCGGTGTGTGGTGTACTTGTAGGCTTTCTCGTCGTATACGTAGTTGCTAGGGAGACGGGACACTATTTTGATCTTGATGACAACATCATAACTTGTATTGTCGTAGTAGCCGCTCTTTCCCTAATCCTGGCTGCCTATTTCACATATAAAGACCTAAAGTGAGGTCCGGACACGAATCGACGATCAGGTTTGTCCAAAAAAACCGCCTCACTCGAAGTCTTCCCCCCGAAATTTCCGTTTTCTCATTTGGGTAAGGGTGAGGTAGAGCGGCCTTGAGAACGTTGGGTTCCGACGAGTTTGGCCGCGATATGCGTCGATTTAGTTTTTTCCTGAGCGAATCATGACCTGCCCCTGCCTTCCCTTCCATGTTCAGCCCAAGTCCCACCCTATTCTAACTCCCAACCTGGGCCAGTTTTTGGGGGGCAGGTCAATGAAGGGATTGGTCGAAAAGCAGGGGTTGGCTTCAGGAAAGATCAGCCCCTTAACCTTCTTCAAGAGGGTGATCCAAGATTACCCGGATATCCAACCTTTTGAACTCTATCTGAAGGCCGTGTCCTCTTCCTTCGCGACCCACCATACCGTTGACAGCCTTGGGCCAGTCGGTTACATCACAAGTGTGCGCGCGAAATGCCAACATGATCGTCTGAGGACACGAGGTCGCTGATTGATGAAACTCAAGCACTTAGTCTATATCCTGTTCTTTGCTTCCGGCATCAGTGGGTTGATGTATGAAGTGGTATGGCTCCGCATGTTGACACGAATTACGGGAGTCACCATCTATGCTACCGCGACCGTCTTGGCTGCATTCATGTCCGGACTCGCTCTCGGGAGCTTTCTTCTCGGACGATTCATCGATGGAAGAAAAGATGCCTTGAGAGTATATGCAGTTCTGGAGTTCCTCGTAGCATGGTCTGCCTTGTTGGTTCCGGTCCTTTTCTCGGCTTCTGTTCCACTGTACCGATACGCTTTCCAAGTGAGCGGAGAAAGTGTCGTAGTTGGCACGCTGATCCGAGGCATCACGTCGTTTGTGGCGCTGCTAGTTCCCACGACACTCATGGGTGGCACGCTGCCGGTCCTTACGTCTTGCCTCGTAAAGAGAGACGGGGTTTTCGGCAAGAATTTTAGCATATTATATGGTCTCAATACCTTTGGCGCGGTGTTGGGGGTTTTGACGAGTGGGTTCGTGACCATTGGCGAGCTGGGCGAATGGATGACAATCTACATTGGAATGGCAATCAATGTTCTCGTGTCCGGAATTGCATACTTAACCTACATAAACGATCGCAGTTCGGTGCCGGAAGGCGTCGTCTCGCAAGAGGCTTCATTACCGTCTACGCACAAGATTTCGCCTTATTCCGACAAAGTGAGAATTGCCGTTCTCATTGCATTTTCAATCAGTGGTTTTACGGCCCTGGCTTATGAAGTGCTCTGGACCCGACAATTGATTTTGTTCCTAGCGACCTCCATTTATGCCTTTTCCGGCATGTTGGCGATATTCCTGACAGGAATTGCTCTGGGAAGCTTGTCGATGAACAAAATGGCGGACCGACTCGCAAGCCCGTTGGCTTTTTTTGGCATTCTCGAATTGGTTGTCGGGGTTCTCTCCGTTGCGAATCTTTATCTGTTCCTCCCTTTTGACAGTGCCGCGGCCCAGGTCTGGTTAGGTTGGTCCAGGCGGACGATTGCCGCATTCTCTATCGTCTTTCCCATGACATTTGTTTTCGGAATGATTTTTCCGATTGCAGGCCGGTGTTATGCCAAGAGCATTGGCAGCACGGGATCTTCCGTGGGGTGGCTCTACGGTGCCAACACGGTGGGCAGCATTCTCGGATCGCTAGTCGCTGGGTTTGTCTTGGTTCCCTTCGTGGGCTCGACCAAAACGATTATCTTGCTCGCCTGTGCCAACGTAGCTCTGGGATTGATACTTTTAGGCTTGGGTCCCGCCAGGGCCGCGGTCCGAAAAATGGTTCCGGCGGCAATCGTTCTCGTTTTTGCCTTGATGCTCGCGGGTTCTTTCGGCCGGGACCCGTTCCTGGCTACCATCGAAGCGAGAGTTCACCGGTTCCACAAAGTGCAATCGGCAGCCGGCACGGACTTGAGTCCTGAAACCGAGATACATTTTAATAAGGAATGCAGGGAAGGGACCGTCACAGCCTACTCCTGGAAATACAATAAGGGCCTCTGGATCAACGGGGTGGGCATGACCCACCTGTGTACGGAAACCAAATTGATGGCCCACCTTCCGCTCATGTTCGCAAAAGACCCCACGGAACTGCTCGTCATCTGTTTTGGCATGGGGACGACGGTTAAATCCGCTGCGCTCTATCCAGAGTTGAAGATTACGGCTGTGGATCTTGTGCCGGAAACTTTTTATTGTTTCCAGTATTTTCACCCGAATGATCAACAGGTTTTGAAACAGCGTAATATACATCTCATAGCAAACGACGGACGAAATCATCTGCTGCTATCATCGAGAAAGTACGATGTCATCACGGTGGATCCCGCGCCGCCGATATGGAGTGTGGGAACCGTTAATCTGTATTCAAGGGAGTTTTTTCAGCTATGCAAGGATAGCCTGACGCCCAACGGGGTGATGTGCCTCTGGTTTCCTGGAGGTATGCCTGCCGATAACTTTGCAATTCTGAGAACCTTCGCCGAGGTTTTCGATCAGATTTCGGTTTGGCACGGTCCTCACAATTGGGGCTACTATTTTATCGGGACTCTTAAGAATGTGTCTTCGGGGGAATTCAAGCAAAACGTGGAAAGGATCTTTAACAACCCAGTTATGGCGAAAGATCTTGTCGAATATGATCGTAGCTGCGCCACTCCCGACAAACTTTATCAGCTACGAATCGATAACGCCGTAGTCGAGCGGTTCAGGTATCAAGGTACTCTCATTACAGACGATCATCCATTCACCGAGTTCTTTCTGTGGCGCAGATAGCGAAAATGCCGTGCCCCCAGATTATGTACCACTTGTTAACTTACGGGCATAGTACGTTTTTCTCCTGAGAGACAGGTTGACAGACACTTCCAGTTAAGATATGTGCAGTACGCCCGAAAGACGGGCCAAACCAGATCGGTGCATGTAGGGTACCGGCCTGCCAAGGGCCGGTTTTTTTTGATTTGACATCCGCGTCCCTTTCACATAAATTCCTGCGCAAGCTGCCTGTAATGGCGCCTTGTCGGTGCATCTGCACCGTTTTTTTTCGCCTCCCCGAGCCGGCCCGTAGCTCATCTCTCGATCCAACTTAGCAGGCAAACGATGTGGCAACCGCGACATCTTTTCGGAGTAATCACCACGATATCCTAACCGATTACTCAATGTTATCCATATCTGCGTGCTAAATCGCACCATAATTATCGTATCATACTTTTATCACAAAGATTTTATTCACAAGCTCCCGGTCAAGGCGATATTCTCCCGGACGCCTCCAGTATCAAGAGCCGGCCAAGCATCAGCCTTCCTTTCAGGGAAAAGCTTCGTCTTTCAAATCTATGACGCACAAAGCCCCGAGAGCCTAGTACTCATAGCTTTTGAGCTGTTTCCGTTGAGGACTTGCCG
>DATJPW010000028.1:0-3163 GCA_035506215.1 Desulfomonilaceae bacterium | reverse complement strand
GCCGTCGGGCTCGATGAGGACATTGCCGTAGACGAAGGTCCGAAGGTAGGCGGGATCGCTGACCAGGTCAGGGTTGTCTTCGGCGTCCACCAGGTCCATCTGCCGGTTGCCGCCCTCGATCCAGTTGAAGCGGATCACTGTGCCGGAGGAGCGGTCCTTCAGATTGTTCCCCTGGCATCCCTCGCAGAGGGGGCCGAAGCGGTTGTACTGGTAGAGAATATCCTTTGCCTCGGTGTAGGTGTTGTGTTCGTAGATGCTCCCCACATTTCCATTCCCGTAGATGTAGTTCCCCTCGATCGTCATGTCAGTGGTTGCGCTGGCGACGAACAGCCCGTTGCCGTTGTCTTCCAGTATGCAGTTGCGCACGGTTATGTGGTTCCCCTTCTCCACATATATGCCGGCGGCATTGGTCGCGTATGTGCTAGCGCCGTTGCGGCCGGTGAAGGCGCCCCGGGCGCGGCGGAAGTGCAGGTTCTCCACCGTTATGTACGTGGGGGTCCCGTCGGGAGGCTTGTTGGACCCGCCTATCTTCAGGATTCCCCGCTCCTCGTTCCAGTAATTGAGCTGGGAGCGGGTGGTCGCCCCCTCTCCCAGGATGACCGGAAGTACCCCGCTTGAATCGGGCACGCCGCTCACGGTGATGGGGGCGGCAGCAGTGCCGACGCGGTTCAGCACCCACTTTTCCGCGTAGGGGGTCGGCCTGGCGTGTATGAAGACCGTGTCCCCTGGCGAAAGCGACTCCCACGCAACGTCGCCGATGTTGGCGTAGGTCTGTCCGGGACCCACGTGATAGTCCGTTGCCGCGGCCAGCGACGGACAGAGGACCGCTAATAACAGGAACAAACGACATGGTGTCGGCATGGAGGCTCCTTTCAGAGGCTGTATGATCATGTTGGATGATCCCACATCCGGAACAGCGTCAGAAGTGATTTCCATCACAGCGGATTCAGGTAGGCGGTTGATCCGGTTGGCAATTAATGGCAGCGGCATGCAGGGTCATCGAGGTGGTCGACGGCCTGGACGCCCCGGACAGGTTCGCGGAGCACCGGACAGAGATCGATATCCTTGCTACCGATGTCGTCATGTCGAAGATGAACGGCAAAATACGGTACGAGAAGATCAGGAAGATCCGTTCCGATATGAAGGTCCTTTACATGAGCGGCTACACGAAGGACATCATCGTGGGGATGGGCATCATGGATGACGAGTTCAGCTTCATCACCAATCCGGTTGTAACCCATGAACTTCTTATCGAGATCAGGGGAATACTCTATTGAAATCGATCCGAATGGAGATAAAAGAGTTGCATTCTTCACGGCAGAAAGAGGCAGCCAACGGTTTTGCGCCTTACGTGGCGCGGCTTTTCGCGGATACGTGCAGGCGAAAGTGTCTGCTGTAGTGTCAATGCGATGGCAGAAGAATCGACGATACCTCATGCAACAGCTTGTCAATTGTCCATAGAGGTATTCTGGTCAACATGGCTGACATAAGTAAATGTATGTCAATATAACCCAACCCTTTCCCCATAAGCTTATGATCTTCAATAAATTGGAAAACCTCATCATCTTCTAAGCGGGTTGCCATTGGAAGGTCGTGTAGGAGAGAGAGTATTTCTGTCCGATTTTTGAGATTCCCGCATGCGAGTTCACCGATTATGAATGGATGACAAGCAACATGACCATCACTTAATAATTTTTCAAGTCCGATAGTCCCGGACCGAAAATGTTCCACCCATACCGACGTATCGACCAGAATCATGCTATATTCCCTCAGTTCTTCTTCGAGGAATCATTTTCAAATCTTTCTCAGTCCCCCCCAATCCGGCAAGTCGTTTTGCGCTTTCTTTTGCAATCAGTGCCTGTAAACCAAGCCTGACTAGAGATGTTTTTTCCGTAATTCCAGTCAATCTGGCAGCTTTTTCAAGCAAGTTATCTTCGATATTTAGCGTAGTTCTCACATTGCACCTCAATGTATGTATGATTCATATGTAACAGTATGCAGTAATTATATGCATTAGTCAAGATGTGTCTATGTTTTTGCAGCAGATAACGGTGTTGGAGCTAACCGGCTCCTATTTTTTGGCGGTCCGAGTTGAGCGACTGGTTCGACCTTCTTTTTGAGATTCCGTGACAAGGCGCAACTCAAGACGACAACCGACTGCGTGAGCGTACTTTTGCAATGTGGCCAATGATGGAGAGTGTTTCCCCCTGCCGGATTCAAGACGGGCGACAGCAGACTGGGTTGTGCCGATGCGCTCTGCAACTTCAGCCTGTGTGACGCCTGCTGCGGCACGAGCCTTGAGAAATTCGTCAAGAAATTGGAACTCCTCGTCCAGTCGATCGTATTCAGTTTTCACGTCTGCGCGCTCAAGGGCGCGAGCTTTAAGTTCTTTGTGAGTGAGCATTTTTGAACTCCTTCATTCTCCGCCGCGCTGTTTCAAGTTCTCTCGGCGGGGTCTTGTCTGTTTTCTTAATAAATTGGTGCAGCATCACGATTTTCCGGCCAACAATCGTACAGTACATCACGCGCGCTATTCCCTCAGCAGCCTTCAATCGTAATTTAAATAGTCCGTCACCCATTGCACGAGTGTGCGGCATGCCAAGGTCCGGACCATAGAGCTCCATCCTGTCGGCATATCGGAGGTAGCGGCCGAGAAAGCCTGCCGGCATCGCAAGGATCTCTTCTTGCAACGAATCGTTGTAGTAGGTGATTGTCCAATTCATGGTTGCAGTATAGCGTATTTGCTATAAAAGGTCTATATGACTATTTGCGATTTTATTGTGGTCGAACGGATGGCGGGTGAGCGGGTTCACCGCTCCACTGCCTGGTTGAAAATTCTTCAACTTTCAATCATCAAGACCCTTAATTCTCTGCAGAGCCAGGATCAGCATTAACTCATGGCATTGGCGTTATTACTTTTTGCGCAGCAATTTTATCTGCCTTTTCTTGTACCGTACGGGCTTCACTGCTACGTTTCGCTTTAAGCAGCAGGTCTGCGTAATCACGAAGTGTACCTATCAAGAGAGAACTTTCAGGTGCGTGTCGTTCTAGAATTGCTATCGCCTCTTTCAGGCTCAATTCGGCTGCATGCATATCATTGCGATCACGCTTATATTTCGCGATCCATATAAACCCAAAAGCCTTTGAAAGGTCGCCAGAAAGA
>DATJPW010000027.1:0-16741 GCA_035506215.1 Desulfomonilaceae bacterium | reverse complement strand
TACTCCGCCAATCCACGCTTGGCCAATACCCGCGTTATCGCCGCCGTCAACGTAGTCTTACCATGATCTATGTGCCCTATCGTCCCCACATTCACGTGGGGCTTCGTCCGCTCAAACTTCGCCTTGCCCATGGACTCCTCCAGATTGCTTAGACTCGGCCACCACCTTTTCCGTAACTGAGTGGGGCGCAGGTTCATAATGAGAAAATTGCATGGTAAATGTGGCGCGGCCTTGTGTAAGGCTCCTTAGATCAGTAGCATAACCGAACATTCGCGCCAGCGGAACTCGAACACCAACCGTCTGAATCCCGGATCGGCTTTCCATACCAAGTATCTTGCCGCGACGAGCCGTGAGATCTCCAAGCACATCTCCCAGGAACTCACCCGGAGACACCACTTCCACATCCATAATCGGTTCCAGTAAAATCGGCGCTGCCTTCCGGCACGCCTCCTTGAAGGCCATGTATCCCGCCGTGCGGAAGGCCATCTCCGATGAGTCTACTTCATGAAACTTGCCGTCGGATAAAGTCACTTTAATGTCCACAACGGGGTACCCGGCCAGGATACCTGACTCCATAGCAGTGCGGATACCTTCATGCACCGGCTGAATAAACTCCCTGGGAATCGCTCCACCGGTGATCTTGTCAATGAATTCCAATACTTTCCCGTCGCGGGCAGGCTCAACCTCCAGGACCACTTCGGCGAACTGACCTTTGCCGCCGGTCTGTTTGACATGTCTATAATGTTGAGTGATCGGCTTGGTCACAGTCTCGCGGTAAGCCACTTGCGGTTCTCCCACGCGGGCATCCACTTGAAATTCTCTCAGAAGCCGATCAACGACTATTTCGAGATGAAGCTCACCCATTCCCGAGAGAATGGTCTGACCCGTTTCATGGTCTACGCGGACCTTAAGGGAGGGATCTTCTCGTAACAGGCGAGCGAGCGCTGCGGAAAGTTTATCCACATCATCACGGGACTTCGATTCCAGCGCTACTGAAATCACGGGCTCGGGGATATCCATTGATTCCAACAGGACGGGATGGTCCTCATCAGCGAGCGTGTCACCGGTCTTGGTGTGCTTTAGTCCCACAGCGGCAATTATGTCGCCAGCGTTGGCTTCCTTTACGTCCTCCCTTTGATTGGAGTGCATCTTGACAAGACGGCCGATCCGCTCTTTCTTGCCGGCTGTCACATTATAGACCGCGGACCCCGAGGCCAGCTTGCCCGAATAGACCCGCAGGAAGGTCAGGGTCCCCGTATACGGATCATTCATGACTTTGAACGCCAGGGCAGAGAATGGCCCATCCACCGCCCGGTGAACAGGCCGGCCTTTTTCGTCCTTACCCTCTATCGGGGGAATATCGACCGGAGATGGTAGAAAATCAACCACTGCATCCAGAAGTTGCTGTATTCCTTTATTTTTAAACGCGGAGCCCACAAGCACAGGGGTTATTTTCAGATCGATCGTCCCTTTGCGTATTGCCCCGTAGATTTTGTTCGCGGGTATGTCGGTATCGCCTTCCAAATAGCTTTCCAGCAGATCATCATCCAGTTCGCAGACGCTTTCAAGAAGTTGACGCCTGAACGCAAGCGCTTCTTCCTTAATTTCTCGCGGGACCTCGGAAACTTCGAACCTGGTCCCCATTGAATCTTCATCAAATGTAATCAATTTCATGGAGATCAGATCTATTACCCCATGAAAACGGTCCTCGATCCCAAGCGGAATCTGGAGGAGAATGGGGTTGGCTTGAAGTCGCGATTTCATCATATCAATGACTCTGAGGTGGTCTGCTCCTGAGCGATCCATCTTATTGACAAAGGCCACCCTGGGAATTTGATAACGATCAGCCTGCTTCCATACCGTTTCTGACTGGGGCTCTACGCCTCCCACGGCACAAAAAACGGCGACCGCTCCGTCGAGTACTCGCAGAGATCTTTCCACCTCGATGGTGAAATCCACATGCCCAGGTGTGTCGATTATGTTTATCCTGTGCTTTCTCCATTGGCACGTTGTGGCCGCGGACGTGATGGTAATCCCGCGTTCCTGTTCCTGTTCCATCCAGTCCATGATAGCTGTTCCTTCATGAACTTCCCCTATGCGATGCGAAACGCCCGAGTAAAAAAGAATACGTTCCGTGGTGGTAGTTTTTCCCGCATCGATGTGCGCCATGATCCCAATATTGCGGGTGCTTGATAAAATGTCTCCTTTCATGGGTTAGTCTCTCAGAATAGCTTGCTACCACCTATAATGGGCGAACGCCTTGTTGGCTTCGGCCATTTTGTGTGTATCTTCTTTCTTCTTTATCGCGCTCCCTTTGCTGGCAGCGGCGTCCATGAACTCGCCCGCGAGTTTCTCTTGCATACTCTTTTCCCCGCGAGCCCGCGCATACTGTATCAACCATCTGATAGCCAAGGATTGGCGCCTTTCGGGACGAATTTCCACAGGTACCTGATAGGTGCTTCCGCCAACGCGTCGCGAACGAACTTCCAGTACGGGTTTCACGTTCTCTACAGCCTTTTCAAACAGCCTAAGCGGATCTTCATTGGTCCTTTTGGCCATGATGTCGAAAGCGCTGTAGAGCGTGCTTTCCGCGACGGACTTCTTGCCTTCCCACATAATGCTGTTGACAAATTTCGCAACCAGCTTGCTGTGAAATTTGGGATCGGGCAAAATGTCCCGCTTGGCAACTCTTCCTTTTCTCGGCATAGTTTCTTGCTCCCGTCAGCCGGGCATCACATCCCGGTTTGCTCACTGACTTTTTCAGAACAAGCTCCTCCAACAGGTTTCCGGATTGGTAAGGTTCAGAAGGCAACGCAGACCATTGGTCCGCTCTATGACCCGAAAGCCGATTTTCCTTCCGGACCTACCCCGTCGCGAGCGACGGATCCTCCAGACCCGCTGGAGTGGTTAATCCCCGAACACTGCTATATGCACTTGACCGGACAGTGCGTTCCCGCTGGTTTTTCGGCAATATCTCCCCGGAACGAGCAGGCGGCATGAGCGGCGAGGATTATTTCGGTCTTTTCGTCCCGTACTTGGATCTTCCCTTCTTTCGGTCCTGCACGCCGAAGGCGTCCTGAGTGCCCCTTATGATATGGTAACGAACACCGGGCAAATCTTTGACGCGCCCACCCCGAATTAGGACAACCGAATGTTCCTGCAGGTTGTGACCGATACCAGGGATATAGGAGGTTACTTCGTACCCGTTCGTAAGACGCACCCTAGCTACCTTCCGCAACGCAGAGTTAGGTTTTTTGGGTGTAGTGGTATAAACCCTTACACATACCCCTCGACGCTGGGGACAGTTGGTCAGAGCCGGGGCGGATGTTTTTTTCCGGGGTCTTTCGCGTCCTTTTCTGACCAGTTGATTAATGGTCGGCATACGCCGTTACCTCCAATGTGTATCCAGATACTTTCATCAAATCTAAGACTTTTTGTCAAGACCTTTTTCAACAGAATCTAAGGCCGGAGACGTGAGCTCCGGCCCATTAGCCCCCTACCGAATTGTCAAAACCTTCCCGGCAAAAATTTTCGTCGGAAAAATCAGATCCTCAAAGTCAGCGAAATCTTCGGCTTTATTTTATCCTTCCATTGCCTGCTTTTTTTCTTCACGGGGTATTGAGGCCGCCGCTTCTTCCATTGCAGCATGGTCCAATCTCAGATTCTTATATCGGCTCAAACCTGTTCCTGCCGGAATAAGTCGGCCCATAATCACATTCTCTTTAAGACCCCGCAAAAAGTCTATTTTGCCTGAAATCGAAGCCTCGGTAAGTACTTTGGTGGTTTCTTGAAAGCTCGCTGCGCTGATAAATGAATCCGTCGAAAGTGATGCCTTGGTAATTCCCAGCAGAAGCGGCTCGCCGACTGCAGGAGTCCCTTTTGCCTGCATAACGCGCATGTTCTCTTCTTGGAACACCGCTCGATCGATTTGCTCACCTACCAAGAAATCGGTGTCGCCGACCTCCTTCACTCGGACTCGCCGCAACATCTGTCTGACGATGACTTCAATGTGTTTGTCATTGATTTTGACACCTTGTAGCCGATAAACCTCTTGCACTTCGTCGACCAGGTATCGTGCGAGTTCCTTTTCTCCTTTGATTCCCAAGAGGTCGTGCGGATTTGTCGAGCCCTCCATCAGAGGTTCCCCGGCCTGTACCCAGTCACCCGAGTGCACCGAGATGTGTTTCCCTTTGGGAATAAGATACTCTTTCGGGTCGCCAACCTCCGGGGTAACGACCACCTTCCGTTTACCTTTAGTATCCTTTCCGAAGCTTACCAGTCCGTCTATCTCAGAGATGATCGCGAACTCCTTGGGTTTGCGCGCCTCGAACAGTTCCGCCACACGCGGGAGCCCTCCGGTGATATCTTTGGTCTTTGTAGTCTCACGTGGTATCTTGGCTATAACGTCACCTGCGTGGACTTCCTCACCTTCCTTAACCATTATATTGGCACCCACAGGCAGCAGGTATCTAGCTTCCGAGTCGCTTATCTTGATAGTTTTGCCGTGCTCATCTTTTATGGACACTCTGGGCCGGAGTTCGGTATCTTTGTCCTTGTATTCCACGATCACTTTGCGAGACAAGCCCGTTACTTCATCGAGCTGCTCACTCATGGTAAGGCCTTCGATCACGTCCCCGAATTTTACTCGTCCCGACACCTCAGTGATGATAGGAATCGTGTAGGGATCCCATTCGGACAGAAGGGTCTCTCGGTTGACCACCTCATCGTTTCGCACCCTCAATCTGGCGCCGTAAATCAGCTTGTTGCGTTCGCGCTCACGACCTTTATCATCGGTAACGGCTATTGCGCCGTTTCGATTCATGACTACCAGCTCGCCTTCTCGATTGGTTACGGTCTTGAGATCGACGAACTTGATTCTACCCTCGTTTCGGGAGAAGAGTTCCGACGAGCCGGAGCCCAACCACTCCAGGAGGACCTGGCCTTCGGATTCTATCCTGTCGCCCTCTTGAACTTTGACGTTCATGTAGTCCATGACGGGATATCGTTCATATAGACGGAAGCGTAAGGTTGAGCCTCTGGTGGCCCTAAGTTGAAAAATACCTCCTCGCTTTTCAGCTTCGGTCATGCGGGAGGGTCCTTCAACAGTCTCAAAAATGAAACTGTTGGGGGCTATCCTGTCGCCATGCTTGACAACCAGGCGGTGCCCTTCGGGGCTGTTGAATTTATGTTTGTTTCCATCATCATCGACGATCGTAAACGTCTTGCGGTCCGGCGCTATTTCGATTTTTCCACCGATCCGCTCGGCTTGATGTATCGTGTGGTTGGGGCCATCGTAGAGAAAGGAATTTTCCCTCAGAGTCTGTCCCTCTTCTACAAGCCATTTTTTCACCTCAGAATTATCCAGAGGGAATTCCTCCCAGACCAAAAGCGCTTTGACCTTATCTCTTTCCTTCTCGAAAGAGACCCTTCCTCTCTTGCGTGCGGAAATAATGTTGCGCTTCAGTGAGGCTGTTCCACCGATGTGGAACGTGCGCATAGTGAGCTGAGTTCCGGGTTCTCCGATGGATTGCGCCGCTATGATACCCACAGCCTCGCCTATATTCACCATCCTGCCATGCGCAAGGTCCCGACCGTAGCAAAGGCTGCAGATCCCTCTCTTGGCCCTGCATGTCAGAACCGAGCGAATCTTGACCCTGTCAATACCTGCATCTTGAATCTTTTCTCTGTGTTCCTCAGTTATTTCTTCATTGGCCTTGACAATCATCTCTCCTGTGAACGGATGTTCCACGTCTTCCATCGCGACACGTCCCAGAACTCGGTCCGCCACGTGCTCGATGATTTCTCCGCCTTCTTCGAGAGAGGCCATTTCGATTCCATCAAGGGTCCCACAGTCAAGTTCTCTAATAATGCAGTCCTGGGCCACATCCACCAAGCGCCTCGTAAGATAGCCTGAGTTTGCAGTCTTCAGGGCCGTGTCAGCCAAACCTTTTCGAGCGCCGTGAGTGGAAATGAAATACTGCAAGACCGTAAGGCCTTCCCTGAAATTCGCTTCAATAGGCGTCTCAATAATTTCGCCGGTCGGCTTGGCCATTAAACCTCGCATTCCTGCGAGTTGGCGGATCTGCTGCGTGCTGCCCCGGGCGCCGGAGTCAGCCATCATGTAAATAGGATTGAAGCTCTCAACCTTTTTCTCCGTCCCGTCCGACAACTTTACGGTCATAGTTCGGAGCCCGTTCATCATCCTTTCCGAGATGTCTTCATTTGCGCGGGCCCAGATGTCGATGACCTTGTTGTAGCGCTCACCGTCGGTAATGAGGCCTTCCTTATATTGGTTCTGGATTTCAAGAACCTCTTCTCTGGCCTTTTCGATAATTTCCTGCTTGGACTCGGGCATCCTGATATCGTCCACGCAAATGGAGATACCCGCCTTGGTTGCATAGTAGTAACCCAAGTCTTTAAGACGATCGGCCAAGATCACGGTCTTCTTCTCACCGCACCTGCGGTAGGCTTCATCAATCAAATTGGCCAGCTCTTTCTTTTTCATTACCCTATTGATCACGCTGAACGGGATCTCTTCCGGAACGATCTCACGCAGAATCACCCGGCCCACTGTGGTCTGAATCTTTTCGCCCTCTTCGTCTCGCACCACAATCTTTTCGTGCAAATCCACCACGTTGGAATCGTATGCTACGCGAGCCTCAGAAGCGTCGGAAAAAATCCTGGCTTCCGTTTCGAGGCTTTTGGGGTCAGCCGATTCTCTCGTCAAGTAGTAAAGACCCAGCACGATGTCCTGTGTCGGGACTATGATCGGCTTCCCGTGAGCCGGAGACAGAATATTATTGGTGCTCATCATCAAAACGCGTGCTTCCACCTGCGCTTCGATGGACAAGGGGACATGGACGGCCATTTGGTCTCCATCAAAATCCGCGTTGAAAGCAGTGCAAACTAATGGGTGGAGTTGTATGGCCTTACCTTCGATAAGCACCGGCTCGAAGGCTTGTATGCCAAGCCTGTGAAGTGTGGGAGCGCGGTTCAGAAGCACCGGATATTCTTTTACAACGTCTTCCAGAATATCCCAGACCTCAGGGGTTTCTTTTTCGACGAGCTTCTTGGCGCTCTTAATTGTCGTTACGTAGCCTCGCTCTTCCAGTTTGTTGTAAATGAAAGGTTTGAAGAGTTCGAGAGCCATCCTTTTGGGAAGTCCGCATTGGTGTAAACGGAGGTCCGGCCCAACCACGATCACGGACCGACCCGAATAATCCACTCGCTTTCCGAGAAGATTCTGACGGAAGCGGCCCTGTTTACCTTTGAGCATATCTGACAGTGATTTTAGCGGCCGTTTGTTGGGACCGGTAATCACCCGACCCCGCCGGCCGTTATCGAAAAGAACATCAACTGCTTCCTGCAGCATTCTTTTCTCGTTCCGCAGGATGATTTCCGGCGCATTGAGCTCTTTGAGGCGTTTCAGTCGATTATTACGGTTGATGACTCTGCGATAGAGGTCATTAAGGTCGGAGGTGGCGAAGCGACCTCCATCCAGCGGGACCAGCGGCCTAAGATCGGGCGGTATGACCGGGACTGTGGTCAGAATCATCCACGCGGGATTTTGCCACTGCTGTAATTTGCCTAGTTCCTCGGGCGCCATCATACGGGAGCGAGCCATCCGATCGATCACATTGCTGATCTCGACAAACGCCAACTGCTTACGCACTTCCCAGTCGTGGGTTTCTTCCCATTTGGCCTGGATTTCGCGCGAGACCTTCAGCAATTCTTCGATGAAACGGCCCATTTCTCCTTCAGGATTCACCTTCTGGTACATGTCTGTGAGTTCGGCCACGAGCACATCAGGTTCGATCCCCTTAAGGGATTCGAGAACCCGCAGTCTTTTTGCCAGCTTTTTCCGCTTGGCCTCCGACGCGGAGTCCTTCATTTCTTCCCGTAGCCTAATGCTCTCGGAAACCAGATCCAGCTTTTCAAGCATGTCGCGAACGGCTTCGCCTCCCATACGGGCTTCAAAGGAACCTACACCGTACTTCTCGATGGTCTGCCGGTACTTTTCCTCATTTATGAGGGTCCCCACTTCCAAATCGGTTCGTCCCGCTGATACCACGAGGTAAGACTCGAAGTACAGGACGCGCTCCACTTCTTTCAGAGTCAGATCCAACAAAGTCCCAATCCTGCTGGGAAGACTCTTCAGAAACCAGATATGTGCGACTGGAGTAGCCAATTCAATGTGACCCATACGTTCTCTGCGCACCTTGGACTGGATCACTTCGACACCGCATTTTTCACATATGATGCCCCGGTGCTTCATCCGCTTGTATTTTCCGCAATTGCACTCATAATCCTTCACGGGTCCGAATATTTTGGCACAAAAGAGCCCGTCCCGTTCGGGCTTAAAGGTCCGATAATTTATAGTCTCCGGTTTCTTAACCTCTCCATGCGACCACGAACGGATCTTTTCCGGGGAGGCCAGAGAGATTCTTACGGCACTGAAATTCAAAGGATCTTTGGGCTTCTCGAAAAAACTGAAGTATATGTCTTCCAAGGTTTCCCTCCTTGAATGGGGTTAGTCGGGACTTTCGCCCGTGAGAGTTAGGGAACGCTATCTGTGCAGTTTATAAAGGTCCATGCACATTACTCGATCTTCGACAACAGAGAACTCCGGAATCCATCTCCTCTCGCGCTGCGCGGCTTATCCGGCTGCCACTGATTCGCTCTCCAGAAGCTCCATGTCCAGACCAAGGGATTTAATTTCCTTAACCAGGACGTTAAAGGATTCCGGCAAGCCAGGTTCAAGAACATTCGTTCCTTTTACGATGCTTTCATACATTCGCGTACGGCCGGTAACGTCGTCCGACTTGACCGTCAGAAACTCTTGTAGTGAATAAGCGGCGCCGTACGATTCCATAGCCCAGACCTCCATCTCGCCGAGACGCTGACCGCCGAATTGTGCTTTTCCTCCCAACGGCTGCTGAGTCACAAGCGAGTAAGGTCCAATGGCCCTGGCATGTATCTTGTCATCCACTAGGTGATGCAATTTCATCATGTAGATGATGCCCACGGTTACGTTAGTGTCGAAAGCCTCACCGGTGCGGCCGTCGTAGAGTCTCGTCTGGCCTGTAGCCGGAAAACCCGCCTCTTTCAGAATACTCTTGATTTCGGGTTCTCTGGCGCCGTCGAAAACCGGTGTGGCTATGGGAACGCCGGGAGAGAGGGCACTCACAAAACTCTTGACCTGGTCCTCGTCCATTTCTTTGATAATGCTTTGGATTTTCTTTTTCCGTTCCGGTTCATGGCTCTCGAAGATGGACAAGAGCCGCTGCCTTAACTTGTCCACGGAATAATTGTCTTCAAGCATACGGTTTAAGGCCTCGCCGAGACCTCGCGCGGCCCAACCCAGGTGAGTTTCCAGGATCTGGCCCACATTCATTCGTGATGGGACCCCCAGCGGGTTCAGGACAATTTCCACCGCGGTCCCGTCCTCGAAATACGGCATGTCTTCCTCGGGAAGGATCCTGGATAGTACCCCTTTGTTCCCATGGCGTCCCGCCATTTTATCGCCCACCGAGAGCTTCCGTTTAATGGCGATGTACACTTTTACCAGTTTAATGACACCCGGCGGCAGCTCGTCCCCTTTCTTGAGGCGACTGATCCGCTCGTCGTAATGCATCTTCCAGAAATGTTTCTGGTCGCTCAAGCGTTCAAGAATTCTTACGACTTCATCTTCAGTCGTGGTATCGCCTTTCAATGAAATCTCACGAAGTAATTCCAATGGAACCACGTCCATTGTTTGATTGGTAATAGTGTGGCCTTTTTTCACATATTCTTTACTCTTGGAAGGATCAGAAAGGGCGGCTGCCACAACTTTTCCGGCGAGCATGCCTCGGATTCTCTCGCGGGCCCCTTCCTCGACGATGCGCATTTCATCGTCTCGGTCTTTGGACAACTTGGCAATCTCCTCGTTTTCAATGGAGATGGTCCTGCTGTCCTTTTCAGTACCCTTGCGGGAGAATATTCGGGCCCCAATAATCGTGCCCTCGACGCCGGGAGGAACTCTCAGAGAGGTATCGCGCACGTCCCCGGCCTTTTCTCCAAAAATGGCCCGCAGGAGTTTTTCCTCAGGGCTGAGTTGGTTTTCGCCTTTGGGCGTGATTTTGCCGACCAGGATGTCTCCTGGTTTTACCTCCGCGCCGATGCGGATCACACCGGATTCATCTAAATTGCGGAGAGCTTCTTCACCGACATTGGGGATGTCTCTGGTGATTTCTTCCTTGCCCAGCTTCGTATCGCGGGCCATGACTTCGAATTCTTCGATATGGATAGACGTAAAGATGTCCTCGCGAACCACTTTTTCGCTTACCAATATCGAATCTTCGTAGTTGTACCCGCCCCAGGGCATAAAGGCCACCAGCACGTTCCTTCCCAGTGCCAGCTCGCCTTTGTCCGTAGCCGGGCCGTCGGCTATCACCTGTCCTTTCAGGACCATGTCGCCTTTCTTTACTATCGGTCGCTGATTGATGCAGGTGTTCTGATTGGACCTCTGATATTTGATCAGGTTGTATATATCTACTCCGGGGTCCAAGTCGCCGGCACTGAGATCAGTGGCCTTCAACACCACCCTCGTGGCATCGACTGAATCCACGATCCCATCACGCTTAGCAAGAATAGTCACGCCCGAATCGGTTGCTACTATCCTCTCCATGCCGGTCCCGACCAGTGGGGCTTCCGTTGTGAGCAACGGAACCGCTTGCCGCTGCATGTTGGAGCCCATAAGCGCCCTATTCGCGTCATCATTCTCCAGAAATGGAATCAACGAAGCCGCGACCGAGACAAGCTGATTGGGAGAAACGTCCATCAAGTCCGCTTCGGAAGTCGGGACCAGTGCGAATTCACCTTCTCTATGCCGGACTGAAACAAGATCGGACGCGAGGGTACCGTCTGATGCAATCGGGGCATTGGCTTGCACGATCACGTGGTTCTCTTCGTCAAGAGCAGTAAGGAATTCGATCTGTTTCCCGACTTTCTTCTCCATTACGGGTCGATATGGGGTTTCGATAAATCCGAATTCGTTTACCCGAGCATATGTTGACAGGGATACAATGAGCCCGATATTTGGACCTTCCGGGGTTTCTATCGGGCAGATGCGGCCGTAATGCGTCGGATGGACGTCCCGCACTTCGAATCCGGCCCTCTCACGGGTCAAACCGCCGGGGCCAAGCGCGGATAATCGTCGCTTATGAGTTATTTCGCTAAGAGGATTGGTCTGATCCATGAACTGAGACAGTTGCGACGCGCCGAAGAATTCTTTGACAACTGCGCTGACGGGCTTGGCGTTGATCAGATCGTGGGGCATTAGAGTTTCCACGTCTTGCAGACTCATACGCTCTTTTATCGCCCGTTCCATCCGCACAAGACCTATCCTGTACTGGTTCTCCAGCAATTCGCCCACCGACCTAACGCGACGATTTCCCATATGATCGATATCATCAATCACACGTTTGGGTCTGCCTTCCTTTAATTCCAGGAGATATTTGACTGACAGCATGATGTCTTCGGACCGGAGGGTCCTCATGGACAGGGGCGCCTCTTCTATGGAAATCCCAAGTTTCCGGTTAAGTTTCAATCGACCGACTCGGGACAGGTCATAGTATTCATTTCTAAAGAAGAGATTGTTGAAGAATGTATTTCCGATCTCCACAGTGGCCGGATTTGAAGGTCTTAATCGGCGGTAAATTTCAATTCTCGCGTTGAGAGTCTCGTTGCCGGTAGTGTCATCAGGATGTTGCTTGCGGTAATCCTCAATTATTCTGTTCGGCCGATCATCTACCTTGTCTTCCAGCAGCGTGTCCCTCAGGGCCGAGGAGACAATCCGTTCTTCGATGAAGAGTGCATCGAAGCTATCAATATTATGTTTCTTCAGATTTTCCAGGAATTCATCAATTTCTCCCGGGCCGATCTCCTTGTTACAGGTCTCCAAGACCTCACCGGTAGCCTCATCTACGATGTCACGTGCGAGGACTTTGCCTGCAAGCTCTTCCTTCTTCATGACAAGAGGAGCGATGTTTCTGTCGGCAACACGCCTCAGGGCCCCACGTGTCACCTTCTTGTTCTTTCTGACGAGAATATCTTCCGTGCCCTCTATGTAAATGTCGGCCGGCGCGGCTGTTCCGACGAGTAGTTTCAGGTCCAGCTTTCGACGTAAACCGTCGGGCGTTATCGAGATAGTTTGTCTGTCGTAAAAGTAATTCAAGATCTCTTCACTCGAATAGCCCAAAGCCTTGAGGAACACCGTAACCGGGAGTTTTCGCCTCCGGTCGATCCTTACGTAAAGCCGATCTTTCGGATCGAATTCGAAATCGATCCAGGATCCCCTCAGCGGTATGATACGTGCGGAGTAGAGCAGCTTACCGCTGGCATGGGTCTTCCCTTTATCGTGATCGAAGAAGATCCCCGGCGATCGGTGCAATTGTGAGACGATCACTCGTTCGGTCCCGTTGATTATGAACGTCCCGTTCTCGGTCATTATGGGGATTTCTCCGAAATAGACTTCTTGTTCCTTGACGTCACGAATTGTCCTGGAGCTGGTATCCGGATCCACATCCCAGACAATAAGTTGTACGGTAATTTTTAACGGAACCGCGTACGTAACCCCTTTTTGAAGGCATTCCTCGACGTTATACTTCTCTTCTCCGAGCGCATATTTGATAAACTCCAGGGAGGAGGTATCGGAGAAATCTTTTATGGGGAACACGGACCGGAATACTCCCTGCAAGCCGATGTCTTCGCGCGTCTCCGGCGGGATGTCAGCCTGCAAGAATCTTTCGTAAGACTGTTTTTGGATCTCAATTAGGTTCGGAATGCCTGCGATTTGCGGAATACGTGCAAAATTCTTCCTGAGCCTCTGAGAGTGCACGGAAAAAGGACTCATTTTCTCCCTCTGGCAATTAGTGATCTTGAAAGGCGGGTGACTATTGAAGTGTTCCGGATGCACCGGGCGCGCAAATGGTCCGCGTGCGGACCCATGCTACGCCCGATGACTTGCCTGATTCGCGAGCGGATCGTTAAACGATCTCCACTGTGGCGCCAACCTCTTCGAGAGCGGCCTTAGCTTTTTCCGCCTCGTCTTTGGAGATTCCCTGTTTTACCGGCTTAGGAACACCTTCCACCAGCTCTTTGGCTTCCTTGAGACCCAGGTCTGTCAAAGATCGTACCACCTTGATGACCTGGATTTTCTTGTCACCGAAATCTTTCAAGACCACGTCGAATTCGGTTTTTTCCTCAGCCGGGGCTGCTTCTCCACCGGCCGCCGCCGCTCCGGGAGCGGCTACGGCCACGGGCGCCGCTGCAGAGACCCCGAACTCTTCTTCCAACTCTTTGACAAGTCGGCTCAATTCGAGCACCGACATATTGCGGATGAATTCCTTCACATCCTCTTTAGTTACTTCTGCCATAATGCCTCCTCGATTCGCTGTTTCTAACGGGTTTTAGACGGCGGCTGATCCGGACGATGCGCCCTTCTGCTCCTCAATGGCTTTAAGCACATTGAGAAAGGACCTGGGAACTGCTGCCAACGTGTTGACAAACGAGCCTACAGGAGCCTTCATGGTTCCCAACACTCGAGCGAGAAGTTCTTCCTTGGACGGGAGTGTTGACAGTGTCTCCATTTCGGACGGATCCACCAGTTTCCCGTCAAGGACTCCACGGACAAGGATCAGGTTGGGATGCGCCTTGGCAAAATCGACCAGGACCTTGGCCATCGCCTTCACATTGTCGTCCGCGTCGGTCCATGCCGCCGCGCGAGGCCCTACAAGATCCGGTCCGAGAATCGCCACATCAGTGTCCTGATAAGCCAGCCGTACCAAGGTGTTTTTTAAGACTTTGTAATTAACACCCCGGTTGCGCAGCTCAGATCGGAGAGTGTTCGTTTCCGCGACACTTAGCCCTTGAAAATTGGTCAGGAAAAGAGCTTTTGCCGACTGAAACTGTCCGCTCAGCCAATCTACTCGTTTCTCTTTCTCTTTTCTGTTCAAGCGAGATTTCCCCTTTCAATCGGAGGGAAAACAGCGAATCGAGAACTACCGGTTAGAAATGGTCTTTCAACCCCTTTCCGGCCCACGTCTAAGCGGGTCTCGATTAAGTGCCCACGGCACACCTGCTGTCTCCGACCGGCCATTTAACATAGATTTTTGGGAAGCTTCCCTTGTGCTTCCTCCTTATCGTAAAAGAATTCCTTGAGTTAACAGATTACTGCTTCACAATGTTTCTGATTTCCTGAGGATCAAGCTTAAGTCCGGGTCCCATAGTCGTAGAAACTGAGACACCACGAATATAGACACCTTTGGCAGCGGCTGGTTTCAAGCGGATTATGGTTTCCATGAGAGCTTTGAGATTATCCGCCAATTTCTCCTTTCCAAAGGAGACCCGTCCCACCGATGCGTGAACTATACCCGCCTTCTCTACTTTAAACTCGACCTTGCCCCCCTTTAACTCATTAACAGCCCTGCCGACATCAAAGGTTACGGTACCTACTTTGGGATTGGGCATCATGCCTCTTGGCCCGAGGATTTTGCCCAACTTGCCGACCAGCCCCATCATGTCGGGTGTAGCTACTGCTTTGTCAAAATCGAGCCAGCCATCTTGGATTTTCTTGGCCAGGTCTTCGGAACCTACGTAATCAGCTCCGGCGTCGGTGGCTTCTTTCTCTTTTTCACCTTTGGCGAATACCAGTACTCGGACCGTCTTGCCGGTTCCGTGAGGTAGCACACAAGTGCCCCGAACCATCTGGTCCGCGTGCCGAGGATCTACACCCAATCTCACTGCCACGTCAACAGATTCCTCAAATTTTGCGTAGGCGGCGGAAAGCAAAGTCTCCAAGCCCTCTCCAATGGCGTATTTTTTTGTCCGGTCTATCGCTGCCCTTGCTTCTCTCTTTTTTTTGCTTATGGAAGGCATGGCGTTCCTCTAATCGATCTCAATTCCAAGACTACGAGCCGAACCCATAATGGTCTGCACCGCGCCTTGCAGATCTTTGGCATTTAAATCGGGCATCTTCAACTTCGCTATTTCTTCAATCTGGGCTTTGGTAAGCCGTGCCACCTTATTTCGATTCGGTTCCGGCGAGCCCTTTTCCAACCCGGCCGCCTTCTTGAGAAGATATGAAGCAGGTGGGGTTTTCAGCACGAAGCTGAACGAGCGGTCCGCATAAATAGTTATATGCACAGGGATTATAACCCCTGCCTGGGACTGAGTCTGAGCATTGAAGGCTTTGCAGAACTCCATTATATTCACGCCGTGTTGCCCTAAAGCAGGGCCTACGGGAGGTGACGGCTTGGCTTCGCCACCAGGAATCTGGAGTTTTACGGTAGCCATAATCTTCTTTGCCATGTAGATTCTCCCAAAACTGCAAGGGAACGCCTCTAGGACATGTTTGCTCTGTGGTTCCCTATCTCGTTTTTGGTCCTTTCATGTTTAATTTTTCGTCACCTGTATGAAATCCAGTTCCACGGGTGTCGGCCTGCCGAATATGCTTACCAGAACCCTGAGTTTGCCCTTGTCGGGCCTCACTTCCTCAACCGTTCCATTAAAGTTGATGAAAGGTCCATCGACGACACGCACCGAATCACCTTTTTCGAAAGAATACTTTGGCCGAGGTTTTTCCTGGCCTTCTGCCATCTGGGTCTTTATCTTTTCCACATCCTCGTCCGGGATCACGGCCGGCTCCTGACGAGAACCGATGAAACCGGTGACTTTGGGCGTGCTCTTCACCACATGCCAGGTTTCATCGTCGAGTTCCATGCGAACCAGAATGTAGCCCGGGAAAAATTTCCTGTTGGACGTCTTTTTCTCACCTTTAACGAGTTCCACTACTGATTCTGAAGGAATCAGTACATCAGTAATTTTGTCGTCAAGACCCAGGCCACGAACTTTTTCTTCAAGTGCGACCTTGACTCTGTTTTCGTATCCGGAATATGTGTGGACCACGTACCATCTCAGAGCCACCGACAGCCCTCCTTGCGTGCCGACAACCATTGAGGGACTAACCCCTATTTCAACAGCAATTGCACTATGCGGGCCAACGCCCAATCGCTAAATCCAAGATAAAGAGCCAAGATTACGGTAAGAACGAGCACTACGACGGTCGAACCCACTGTCTCCTGCCTGGTCGGGAATGTCACCTTCTGAAGTTCGACCTTCACTTCCCGGAAAAACTGGGCGACCTGTCTGAAAAAGTCGGTTACATTACCTAATGTATCTTGAACAGCCATAATTCATTCTGCCGAAATCGTCCGAAGCAACACTGATTCGGTTCCAAGGTTTGGCAGGCCAGAAGGGATTCGAACCCCCAACCCCCGGTTTTGGAGACCGGTGCTCTAGCCGTTGAGCTACTGGCCTACCGTGCGTTGTCACAAGAAGCCATCTTCACTTGGTCTCGCGGTGCGGCGTATGGTGGCGGCAAAACTTACAATACTTGTTAAATTGTAATTTATCCGGCGTCTTCTTCTTGTTTTTCGTTGTCGTATAATTCCTGCGCTTACATTCACTGCAAGCCAGGATCACAATGTCTCTCATAGAATGCCTCCGATGCCTCTTCGGCTCTTAGGCCCGTTTCACGAAAACAGCTATCAACATTTCACAGGTTATTCGATGATATCGGAGATGACTCCAGCTCCGACGGTTCGGCCGCCTTCCCTGATGGCGAACCTCAGTTCCTTTTCCATGGCGATGGGCGTGATCAGGTGTGCCTCTAAAGAAACGTTGTCCCCGGGCATCACCATCT
>DATJPW010000026.1:0-5013 GCA_035506215.1 Desulfomonilaceae bacterium | reverse complement strand
GAAACCATCTCCCCTCGCGGGAGAGGGGAGGGAGAGGGGGAATAGGAATCAAGATTCCACATTGAAAGTCAGCGCATATAGGCCGTTGGAGGAGCTTCTTGCAACGAGTCCGCCTCAACAGGTCTAGGCGCTTCTACGCGCGAACGTCTATCCATCGTTCGATCCGATTCCCGATGATGGCCTCACGTGCCGCCTCAGCCACCTGGTCAGGTCGAACATCCCTTCCGCCCAGTCCGGCGACAAAGGATGAGAATTTCGGTCTTGAGTCAACATCATAAAGGGCGGCTTTCAGGTCCATCGCGAGCGCTCCCGCGTAACCGTAGCTGATATCCTTTTCAAATACCGCCACAGTCTCACTTTGTGCCAGCTTTTCAATAAGCGGCCCGGCCGGGAATGGGCGATAAGTTCGCACTCCGACCACCCCCACACGAAGCCCTTGGTTTCGTAGGGTATCCGCAGCCACGGCACATTCAGACGCGAGAGATCCCATGCTCACGATCGCGTGCTTTGCATCGTCCATTCGGTATTCCCAAAGCAGTCCGCCGCATCGTCTGCCGAAAAAACGCTCGAACTCAAGGTCAGTCCGGCCAATTATATCCAGAGACGCCACCAGGTCTTGTTGGAGCCGGTGCCGCAAATCCATGTATCCAGGCATAATATTGGCGTTCGGGCCCTCGCGCGGCTCGCTGAGAATCAACGGATTCACGGTCACGAAGTCGTTTTCACTTGTGACTGTCGGTCCTTTATACGAGGGCAGAAAGCGATCGACATCTTCCTGGACCGGGACCTCGACCGGCGTGCTGGCGTGAGACAGGGTGAACCCGTCGTAGCAGATCATGACCGGGACCAGGGCCGTCTCAGCGATCCTATAAGCTTGAATTATGCTGTCCAGCACTTCCTGGCTGTTGCGGCAATAAATCTGTATCCAACCGGTATCTCTCTGGGATATCGAGTCTTGCTGATCGTTGAGTATTGTCCAAGGCGCACCCACGCCTCTGTTCACACAGGCCATGACCACCGGTACTCGGCTGCCCGCGGCCCAGTGAAGCATTTCATGCATATAGAGCAGACCGTTGGAGCTGGTCGCGGTGAATACCCGAGCGCCCACCTGAGATGCCGCTATTACAGCAGCCATAGCCGAGTGCTCGCTCTCCACCGTCAAGTATTCGGCCTGCAACTGGCCCTTCTCAACCATGGAGGCCAATTCTTCAGTCACCGGGGTCTGTGGCGTAATAGGGTACGCCGCGACCACTTGGATCCTGCACAGAGCTGCCGCCAAGGCTGCGGCGGTATTAGCGGTTATGATTCTCACATCATCCATGAACTGCCCCGGTTTTCCTAAAGAACGCTTGATAGCAAGCCATGCAGTTTAGCACCCAGCCGTCGCCATTAATGGGTTCTGGAACGAACCAAAATATTAGGAGTTTTTGGGGAGGGGTCTGGGGAGGCCGAACAAAGAGGGCCTCCCCAGAATCTCTTCTACTCTTTCCCCTCCTTCATCGTTATGGCCTTGCGAGGGCATTCTTCCGCACAGATTCCGCAACCCTTGCAGTATTCGAGGTCTATCTCCAGCGGGAAATCCGAGGAAATCAGGCCATCCGGGCAATAAAGCCAGCACAGCAGGCATGAATCCTTCTGCGAGCACTTTTCCTGATCAATTTGCGGCGTCTGAGATCTCCAGTCACCGGTCCTGCCTGCCTCACCTTCAGCGGGAATTGATTGTGCGACTATTATTTGTTTGGTCTTGTTGCTTGCCATGTCGAATTTTTCGCTCTTATCAAATCAGAACTCGGATTCCTAAATCTCTGACAATCTATTTGCTTCCGCCACAGGCAACACACTCATCAGGTTGCAATATTCTAGTGCTGCTGTATGCCAGCTCCAGGGCCCTGAGATTGCGTTCAAGGGCTCGGCCGTGAAAATTCTTTTGCACCGCTTTTCGTACGTTCTCCATATCCACCAGGTTCGAGGCTGCAATGAAGGGCCCAAGGATCGAAGTGGACACAAGGACGTTTCCTTCAACGATCAGACCCGCGGCTTCCGAAGAGCGGTACGCGTCCGAGAGCGCAAGCACGAAGCAGCCGTTGGCCACGCCATTCCCGCGAGCGCGGCAATCCAGCCCCAGTTCTTCGGGGCTTCGAGCGGAATTCACCACCAAGAGGCCGCCCGGCTTGAGATTGTCCGTCACGTTCACCATGTCCAGGAGGTTGTCGTCGAGGACCACTGCCACGTCAGGGCAAAGAACATTGGCAAACGTCCGGATGGGATCAGTTGCGATCCTGGTATGAACGCTGACCGGTGCGCCGCGTCGCTCCGAAAAATAGGTGGGCTTGGCGCTTACGCCTTTGAATCCCTGGTAGTACGCGGCCTCAGTAAAGATCTTGGCCGCGGTTACGGCGCCTTGGCCCCCGCGTCCATGCCACACGATTTCGTATGATTGTTCCATGAGCATCTCTGGCCGTTTGTAGAGTCGAATTTCTTAGTTTAGTGGGAATCGGGCTGATCGTCAACTGCTACACGGACGCGGTAGGCGGTCAGTTTGAATTTCTCTCACTGGAAATTCGAGCAAACTATAGGTGATCTATAACATGCAGTTCAGAATAGAGAATCTTGCGTTTCCGAAAGTGCTGCGCAAATCCTGGGAGGCATTTCAGTCCAGGTCCGTCCATCTAGTTCTTTCCCTGCCTTCTTCTTGTTTATACCCCCCCACTGTTTGAAGAAGAAAGGCACGTTCGCCTCTATGCATTGGTCCCGGATATTTCTTACCCAGTCAGTGGCCATCGGGCGGGCCTTTGGACCTGATTCACCACCGACTATTACCCAATCAATGCCGGCCAAATCCAGATTAGCGATGGGGGTGAGGAGCGGCTCCAAGGACAGGAACTTCGTTCTTGCACCAGAGTCCCGCAAGTGCTCAATGCGGAAGGTATAATCCAAATGCTCAACCGTTACTCCCATCCATACGTTCTCGGGCCATGGCAAAGCTGAACTGAGATCCAGTAGCCTCTCCGACCGCTTGGTGAGAACCTGAAATATATGATGCCGCGCACGATTCATTACATGAAACACTTCTTGAATGAAATCGACCGGCAAGCTTTCGTGAAAAAGATCGCTCATGGAATTGACGAATATCATTTGGGGGTGCTTCCATGTCAGAGGCTCCTCTAGCATGTGTGGATGCATCGTAAGCGCAAAACCGTGGACATAATTCGGCTTGCCCATAGCTCTTAACCGCCGTGCCATGCGTTCAGCGTAGCAATGACGGCACCCCTCGCTCACCTTGGTGCACCCAGTCACCGGGTTCCACGTGCACTCTGTCCATTCTATTTTCGATTTCGAAGTCATCAATCACCTTCTAAGCAGGGGGAAAAGTAATTTTGACATGATCTGCGAGCGTGCCTGAACGTCGCTCGTGTTTAGGTGGCTCCGTGACGACCCTGCCTTCGTGTTCTAATTGCAGGAGAACCTCTTTATAGTTCTTCTTAATGTACTTTGTTCCCACACTAGTCTGCTCAAAAATATCTTGCATGGAACGCGTTTGGCCTGCCAATTTTTCCAACAGCATGGTTCTTAGCTGTTCGAGCGACTCGCCAGACTCGAAGAGATTTGTCTGTTCAGGGCCTTGCGGCCCGCCAAATTGAAAACTTGGGATGGATTGGCCCTTGCGAAGGCTGAGTTTCGCCATGATATCTTTCATAATGTCGTAACCCTTCCGATCTTTGGTCACGAACACGAGATAGTGGCTGGTGCGCGTTCCAGGCTCGTTTCTAAATTTGAACGTCAAAACGAAATTGGGAAATTCCTTTGTGAGTGCTTCATCTAACGCCTTCATTATTGCGAATTCCCGCTCTTCTGGATTTAGCGGCTTGATCGCTCTCTGGAGGGCTATAGCTCTCTGTTCGCCAAAAATCGCGTGGACGAGTTTTTCAAACTTTGGATTGTCCAGCGCCGCGTTTACTCGGCGGTAGTTAAAAAAGAAAATACATTCAGAACCCCAATCCTTCAAAACGGAGTGTATCAAACTTAAAGACAGACCTTTGTAGCCCCAGGGATCTAAAAAGAGAAGTGTCGGGATCATTTTTAACTTCGCAAAGTGCTGTGCCAAATCCTCGTCCGTAGTCCCGACTTCTATGACAGGTGAGTGTTTCAGCAACCGTATATTCTCTATTTTGGTGACTTCTTGAGAGAGGCGATTAACAGATTCCTGGTTTTCGTCCATAAAAGTCGTAACCAGATGTTCTCTCAGATCAGGGTCGGCTACAGCTTTTTCCAGGACCAAGAGCGGAGAAGATTTGGTTCCGTCTTCGTAGATCCCGGGTCCGCAGAAAAGGTCGAAATAGCCTATCCGCTTTTTCCCAATCTTTTCCCGCGCCTTAATCATAATGTTGGCCCACGTACTAAAGTACTTTGTCACTATCGACGTCTTCAGTCGGGACTGTTCAGTGATCTCCTGGAAAAAACTGCCGTCGACCATTATGGTCCCTCGCCAAGCGTCTTCGTCCACAGGCCCTACGGTTTGTAAAACGCACGGAACCGCCTGTCAAGGATTGTGGTGAAACCAACGTGGGTGCGTTCCTCTGGTTTCCAGCGCAGAAGTTTCAAACGGACTCACTACTGAGGACGCAGACGCATCTATTCAGTTGCGAATGGGGAAGGATTCGGGACGGCGGTAGCCACGAGAGAAAGTTGTTCCTCGCGGTTAATGCGAGCAATCCTTTCCTTGCATATGGCGACATAATTAGAGTCGATTTCATATCCTACGAAATGCCGTTGGCAATTGACCGCAGCGACGGCCGTGGAGCCACTACCCATAAAGGGGTCGAGCACTGTTTCTCCCTCGAAGGTGTAAAGATGAATGAGGCGCTCGACAAGGGCCACAGGAAAGGGCGCGGGATGTCCTACTCGCCGGGCTGACTCCGGCGGGATATGCCAGACGCTGGTGGTCGCGGCCATGAATTCGTCTCTCGTGATCGTGGACCTGCCGTCACGGGGGCGGTCGAAGCGCTGCTTGGA
>DATJPW010000025.1:0-2834 GCA_035506215.1 Desulfomonilaceae bacterium | reverse complement strand
TGTTTCGTCCAGCAATCGGTACTACGGCAAGCCTTTCACAACAAGGCATCGATTTCTTTCCGGCTTGTGCAAGAGGGCCGGTGTCAAGTCTTTCGGATTTCACGCCCTGCGGAGATACGTTGCTTCATTCTTAGCGGACACCCACAAGGTCAGCGCGAAGACGATTCAGAGAATTCTCAGGCACAAGAACCTGGCAACTACGGAGCGATATATCCACAATATCAATCGCGACCTGGTAGGTATCATGAACCTTCTCGCGGAAAAAGGCCCCCATGGAGGCCCCCATAGCAAGGTAAAGGTCTAGGAAATGAACCCTAACCCTTTGATATATTTGGCGTCCCCAAGGGGATTTGAACCCCTGTCGCCGGCGTGAAAGGCCGGTGTCCTAGGCCTGGCTAGACGATGGGGACGCATCTCCTCGACCCCTGTATGTTCGGGTCGAGAAATCGACTTTATGTGGTGGGCCGTGCTGGACTCGAACCAGCGACTCTCTGCTTAAAAGGCAGATACTCTACCGCCTGAGTTAACGGCCCGTACAGCCCCTGGCGGTTTTACGAAGCGACTGTCGCAATTAGCCGCTGAAGCCTAATCTTTAAAACTAACCACAACATGGATATGCTGTCAAGATGGAATGCAACCGAGTTCGGACTGATGTCGTGTAATGCTACTTTTCAAAATCGATCCGTTATAATGTTCAGCTCTCTGAGTAAGGCTGCCGGCCTGTTTAACGGTTGAGCACTACCGCGTGATCATGCACAATTGACCGGAGGCGTTTGCGGCGGTATGTTGGAACCCGAAGAGAGGCATTTTTGCCGGCCGGATCATGCCGTTAATTCATGAAGCCTATTCGGCGACACCACACCGGCCTGTGAGATTACAATCTTGTATGAATGAACATAACTGCATCCAGGATTTCAGAATGTTTTCTCAGAATCCTCGACTGAAGGGACTGGCAATAATTATTGGCCTTTTTGCTTTCGGAGTGGTAGCCACAGCCTTTCTTCAGGCGACCGGATGGGACCTATCTTTGTCTGCACGATTCTACACGCCGGGCGGGGCGTACGGAGGTTGGACCCTTGCGCGGCATTCGCCCTGGGACCTGATCTACGATTATGGGGAATACCCAATGTGGATACTGATAGTCGTGGCTCTGGCACTCTGCGTGTCCGCACTTTCCGGAAAAGTGTCAAGAGGCTATCTCAAGCCGTCCCTCGTAATTATACTGACGGCCGCGCTTGGGCCTGGGATCCTCGTCAACGGCATACTGAAACCCGGTTGGGGAAGACCGCGGCCCTCGGAAATCAAAATCATGGGGGGTGATCAGGAGTACAGGAAGGTCTGGGAACCGGCAGGCCCGGGTCAAGGCCGATCGTTCACATGCGGGCATTGTGCCATGGCGTACTCGGTGACGTCCGCGGTAGCATTTTACCCGCTGCACCCGGTAATTGCAGTAGCGGCCCTGGTCGGCGGCATAACTTACGGAACGGCCGCAGGAATGGCCAGATTAGTCCAGGGGGGTCATTTTGCCACTGATGCACTCTGGTCCGGAGTCTTGGTACTGATGCTCGTTACGGCCCTTTATTACTTGGTATTCAGAATACCCGAGTCCTCTTACGAATCCCGACCTCCACCCTATCAATGATAACTGACGCTGGGCCGCTTGAAGCCCTTTTGATCTACGGAACCTACCACTTCGTTTGATAACTTTGCTCTTTCAACGTCATCCCGGGCCGCGGCAATGATTCGCAAGCCTTGTTCCAGACTGCGGACATTAGGGGTCACCACTTCCTGGGAAAAACGCCGATAGTTCAAGTCATCGCAACCGCCATGTGAAAACAGGAGATCAATGGCTTTGCGCCGCCAACGGTCAAAACCGCATACGTCGAATTCAGATTCTACGGCAACACCGTGAACTTGCTGTCTCTCCACCAGAGATCGCCCCATGTCGAACAACGCGTCAAACTCTTCCAGAGAACCTTTACCGAAAAACATGTTTCTCACCTCCTCCAAGGAGGAATTCCAGCTCGCGAGCGCGACCGTCGGCTCAACCTGATTTGGCCTTTTTGATATCGAAACGGTGCGAGCACGATGTGCAATTCACTGTCGCCCCATTTCTTCTGCTTTGAAATTTGGTTCCGAAAAGTTGGGTTGTCAACAGAGTGCGGCTGGTATTTCAAACGAATTGGTAGGCGCGGCAGTTACGTGTCTCCGATGCAGGCACATTCTCCCGGTCACCTGAATGGCGGTGAGCCAATCGTCACCTGTTATCGACAATACGATTCTTCTTGACTTGGATGGTTTGCTGTCCTACCTTATGAGCAATCCGGGATACCGGAGGTGGATGGCGAATGCCATCGGGGCCCGCAAGGGCCTTTTTCATTTACAACAACTTCTTGCCAAATATCCGGTTGCCCTGCCGGTCGTATTTCCTCTTGAGAATCTCCACAACCTTTTGAGAAAAAGGAGCAAGCTTTCTCTCCAGGACTCCATGTTCAAAGAGGATTTCATTTCGGCTAGGGTGAGCAACCAGATCTGCCAATTGGAGCCCCGAAACGTTGTTTGTTTTGGCTTTCACTTTCAATTGATTGCTCGTCAGTACTTTCTGGAACTTGTCTGGTTCAAGGTAGTCAGTGCCCTTGTCCCAGAGACGATGAAATGACGCTTTCAGGCTCTTCGCGTAAGTGCGTACCTATGTTGAAAAATGAAAGGGGACATGATTTCTGCCTTCTTGGCTTTGTAACGAATATGAGAAGGCGAGGAAGTCATGTCCACCGGCGTACTTTATCACTGTTTCGGAATTACGGGACGGGGAATTCATCATGTCCACACTCGAT
>DATJPW010000024.1:0-14618 GCA_035506215.1 Desulfomonilaceae bacterium | reverse complement strand
AACGGTTCTCCGCCGAAGTTGCACTGCGTGCCCATTCGCTCAAGATGGTTGTTTTCCCTGAGCCGGTCGGCGCGATGACCAGCGACAATTTATGCTCTGCGCGGAATCCTTCCTCTAACTGCCCGACCAGATGCGGCCGCGCAAGCCATGCTGTAGTCGGGAGGGGGATCAGGAATTTAGTCTGCATTAATTGAGAAACCATACAAGTTGAATTCTAGCCTCAACCTGGCGAGAATGCAATTGTGGAACTAGGCCAACTCAATCTTTACTATATCCAATTTCCATATTCGTGGGGAAATTGGATGCCCTTTTTTATTATATTTAATCGTGTGATAACCTCCTGGGGGAGCATATAACCACTTTCCATATGATCAAGAATATCATCTATAACCATTGTCTCCATGCTTGCAGCAAAAAGCTCAGCAACTGCCAATTGACTAATCTCATCATATTTTTTTGCTTGTTTCATAAAATCGTTTAATGACTTAGTCGAAGGTCCTAATACCAATTTAAATTCATCGATGTCTAAATGGCGAAGATCTGATAAGAAATTTACCTTTATCCATATATTCTCTCTCAAGGCTTTTACGGGCTTTTTCAAAATCAGGTTAAATAATCCCTGGTAATTAATCGGGTTGTCCGGGGTTTTTGTGGTATCGATTAAAGCAAGATACTTTTTTATTGCATCCTGAAAATTGCTTACATCTTCCAATACACCGCTTGGAATTTCGGAGCTTGGTGAGACGGGTAAACGCGAATGCAAATTGATTAATACCTTTTTGAAATCGTTTTCTCTGGGAGGACATTGGTTTTTCAGGGCAGCTAATGCAACAGTCAAGATAGTCCATATGAGTGGTTCGCGAAAAGCATGATCAGGTAAGAGGCCAAGAACGTTTGCTAATTCTCTCCAAGAATGTGAACAATATCCGGGAAATGCTCCTTGTATTCGATATAAGAATAGACTAGCTTCGTCGAGTCTGTTATCGTCGATTAGGTGATCCATCATCCAGAAGACCCACTGGGAGAAATCAAGTTCACTTCCTTGTGGAAGGAATATGCGGGCGCCATATGTCTTTAGGTGACCAAGCGTCAACGCAAAATCATTGATGACAGGCTGAGTAATTTTTATTTTCATCCCATCAACCATAAGCAAGCCACTACTCAGCAGTTGATCCAGAAGAAGTGACAATTCGGATTTGTATAAATATTGATTACCATTTAAGGTTGCATCCTGATATGAAACAGATAATTGGGGAGGTTTTTGTCTCAACCCCCAATTGGGTAAATCCTTGAGAAGTTCCAAGGCGAGCAAGCGTTGGTTATTGTTCAGGGTTGTTTTATCCAAAGCTTCCCAGACCATCTGTATCACAACATGACGTATTTTAGGTAATTGATGATCTCTTTCCCAGAGAAGTGTAAACGCTCGTGCGAATTCATCTGATCCCCAATATCCTCGTAATATTGGAGACGATCTCAATATTTCCGATGTATCAATTTGCTCCAGTGGAGGGTTCCAATGGAGGGGGACCTCAGCTTTTTCTTGATAGGCTTCCACATTTTTTCCCTGATGAATATGTTTTTCTTTAATTTCGTAGATAGGCTTTATTCCTAGTAGAGAACAGACTTCACCGTAGAGAAGCTTACTGCCATGCATTAACTGGCGTGATAATGAATCGTTCGGATTGTATTCTTTCAATTCCTTTAAGCCATTTTCTAAATCGCCTGCAGAGAATGTGATCTCTAATTCTGAAAGTGCGTAGTTAAAATAAATTGAAAGAATCCATTCTTTTGCTTCTTTACAGCTCTTAATTTTCTCCCGGGTAGTGGGGTTGCAGAAAATATGGAAGTAATAGGCTGGCATTAGATATCTTGCAAAAACCAAAAATAGCGGGGCTAGATCTTCAGGCGACGTAAATATTTTTACTACCCTCACCCACGCATAAATACAAATCAGAACGAACCCGTCCACAGGGGCAAGTATCCTTTTGCGATCAAGGTCGGCTAGATTCTTGACATCTTTGCATTTGAGTAAATATTGATATTGCGGGTCACCTACAGGAATATCGTTGTTCAGGGTTTCGCAGTTCTCTTTGCAGAGAGATTTCAAAATCCTGTGAAAGGAAGCCTCACGAGCAAGAAATTCCGACCAATCGTCCATTGCTATTCTCCACAAAAATTATAAGTTCAAAATTTTTTCTGCGTTTTCCTCGCGACGGTAATTAGTTGTTGTTTTCTACTCCTTTCGGTCCTTTGTACAAACGTGGGGAAAAATAGCAGATTCACAAATTTACTTTTTATTCGCACATTTTTTGCACAAAAACAACGAACCATGATCCTATTCTTCTACAATAGGCTCAATCAAATTGTCAGAGAAGGTGCCTAATGGACAATAACTTTCGTCAGCCTGATTTGCTAACTCGTCTTCGTGAGATCCACGAAACAACCGGTCTGTCTTTACGCGAGCTGGCTGTGATGTCCGATCTAGATTCAAGCTATATATGCTTGATCCTAAATGGACAACGAAATCCCTCACGGGACACTCTTGTTTCATTGGGGATCTCCTGGCGGTTAGGCCTTTTCGATATAGACGGATTATTACTACTTGCAGGCTATCCACCCTTGGGACGAAGTGCGCACCGGGAATATCACAAAACGGTTATTGATCAGCATCGCGCGATAAGCTCATCCGTTAGGTGACGCGTTCATAAAAGCTATTCTTTCAGGAGGAGTATGATTACCAAGTCACCTAGGAATATTTCATGCCAGTATTTGATCAATGTGTTGAAACCGTACTATTCGCCACTCAAAGCTCGCGAAGGGGAAGGACGTCCTTACCTGATAAGGGCGATTAAATCAATACTTGAGCTTAATTTAATAGGATTGGAACCAGTCGATTTAGCACATGGAATTCCCTACGATCCAATTGCCGGTATTGGTTTCCTGTTGGTCGAACGATGCTTGTTTATTGATGTAGTGGCTGCTGATGAGTTTGATCGGGTCACGAAATTCCATGCCTTTAATGAATTGCCTTTCATTCCGCGTGAAAGGCAAAATTCTCCTATGAAGCGTCTGGTCATAAATTTCGGTGGCGATTATTCCACCATGTCTATTGTGAACGGAAAGAATACAAGGGCTCTTGAGACCGGGACGCTTACTGGCCATCTTACTAGCAACATGCTAAAAGGGTTTTATGTGATAAAGTAGAAAGGCAAAAAATAAGATTTATTCCCTTCTCATCAGGAAGATTTAAGAGAAGGAAATTCGTTTATAAAATCCAGGTTCACTCTCAAAAAGCCGATAATTTCATGTAGGGTATTTCGGGGAATTAAGCCCCATGGACAAAATAAAAATAACCAAGAGCATAGAATTATCAGGTAAGTGAATGAGATAACCACTTACCTACGGGCTCTGGAATCCATTGTGTGGCGTGAAAATCGGGAAAACAATTATCTATACGGTAGTGCGAATAATGGCGTCGACACCATTTGTCGGAGCTCTTTTGCGTATCCGGTCATTCCCAGACGCCAAAAAAAGTTTACCCCCGTTGCGCCACTGATAATAGGCTACTCGTTTTATCAATTTGGAAAAATGGATGGCAGTGCTATAATTTTTATATGATCGGTCGAATCAACCAGATGTATGAAAGTGACAGGCGGAAGTTACTAAAGGTAAGCGAAACCAATGTGCTTGTCCGTTCATTTCTTAAACTGGCTTGGTTGCACGAAGCTTGTCACGTCACTGCGGCGCGTCTGCTAGGCTTGGAAGTCTACAGGTTTGAACAGATGATGACGACTGTTGAAGATGGATCGAATTGGAAAATTTTGATCGTAGTCCTTGCGCCAGCAATCATAGGAGTAACAGGAATTGTTGTATGTGTGGTGGGCCACTTGTTGTTGTCTCATTCATTTGCCCAAGATATCATTTTTGACCTGCCGGCTGTACTAGGCCTGTCATGGCTGTTAGCCTGTTGGTTTGATTTTCAAGATGCCTGGAATATTTTGAAGAGCTAATGAATTTAGTCCCTGGTTGTCGCTGTGACAGCTGGCACACGCCAGGTCACTTGACCCCCTCACTATACTCTATCCTATCAATATACATTGAAAGACAAAAGTCCAACTGGTGGCAAAGCCGGCCATTCATACAGGAAGAAAGCAGGGCACCATGAAAGACAACAAACAAAAGGGCCACTCTGTTCCCAAAAAAACCATAGCCTTTGCCCTTGCTTTCGTCTTTCTCGTCCTGCAGGCCGGTTCCAGAACGGCGGCTGCCGCGGATACGATCACGATCCACGGGAAGGTGACCGGAGTAGGCGGCGAGCCCTTACACGCCTTGATTTCGGTCAACTCCTCGACCAACGAATTCCTGGGCAGCAGCTTGTCCAGCGCTGCAGGAAACTATAGCCTGCAGGTACCCCAACGGGACGGTTACATAATCTGGACTCAGGAATTGAACGACCGTGTCCAGTTCGGAGCGGACACGATCCCATCCGGCTACTCGGACCTGTATCAATATGCCGTGCCACAGGGGAACGATCTGGCTGTGGATCTTACCCTGCAGTCTGCCGGAGCCATCTGGCTGCAAACCTACGACCTTTCCGGGCAGTACCTGTTCCGCCAGGATGTCAATAATAACAATTGGACGGTCGCAGTATATCCGCTCGGGACACCGCCGACGGAACACCCCCTTCAGTATCTCAATCACCAGACGAATACCTTCTGGGGCTGGAGGAACGGCAGTAATAAGAACCACCCGGTCGTCATGATTCCCGCGGGAGTAAGCGTGGAATTGTGGATCCATTTCCAGGTGCCAGGAGTGGGGGACACCTTCATTCACCTGGATAATGACGGGAAAGGTTACAGCGCCAAAAAAGGCGAGGCCCTGCGCGTAAATCTCCTCTACGATGCCGCCCGGACGGAGTACCGTATCCTCCACAACCAGCTGGATCAGTATTCGACCGGCGGATACGAACTTTCTGACGCCATCACACAGGCGGATACCAAAGCCAGCGCAGCCCTGCAGGATGCCGGCCTGAAGTGCCCGGCAGGCCAAATGGCCGCTTGCACCTCCGATGCTTATACGGTGCTCACGGATGTCATTCTTTCCCGGGAAGATGCCGCCTTGCAAGTGGCCCAGCAGGATATCGAAAAATACCGGAAGAAGGATGTGACGGTCCAGGTGCTCGATTGCAGCGGCACGGCCGTCAGCGGGCAGGCGGTCGATTATCAACAGGTGTCGAATGATTTTATTTTCGGCGCGGGCTGGCCGGAAAATTCGGAAATGGCTGCATTCAAGCAGGCCGGGTTTACCGGGGCGATCGAAGAGGCCTGGTGGGGGGAAGTCACCTCCGACGGCAGCCAGTATAACTATTTGGATGGAAATTTCTCCCAGGTTGTCCAACAGGGCATGAACATCATCATGCACACGGGAGTCTGGATCACCCCGGTGTCTGGTCACTATTTTTATCCGCGTGCAATCGAGAACATGACACCAGCTCAAATGGCAGACCTGGCGCAGCAGTTCAGCACGAAATTCACGGAGCACTACCGCGACCGGATGGTGATCTACAATGCCTTCAACGAGCCGCAAAATGCTTTTTATACGTTCCACTTTACAATGGACGAGGTGGTCAAAATCGCGGCCGCCTCGTCCGCAGGCGCGGCGCAGGGTGCCCCGGATATGCCAACGTACATCAATTTTTACAATACCTACCTGGGGGGCGACCTGTCGTGGTACGTCAATCAATACAATGAAAACTACCCTTCTGCTGAGGAAATATTAAAGGCGATCGTCAAGGCGAACGTCCCGTTCAATGACATCGGCCTGGAATTCTACAGCGGCGTAGTCCCCACGACCGACTTCGGCATATACAACGATACCATCGAGCATTACGGCCAATATGGCAAGGATGTCTTTATTTCCGAGATCTCCTACGGTTCGGCCGACGATTATCCCACCCGGACAAGCGGGTACCAGGGAGTCTGGCGCGGCGGGCATACCGACCAGGTCCAGGCGGATTGGGCACGTTATGCGTACACGATCGCGTTCAGCAAGCCGTATGTCACCGGGGTAGTATGGGTACCCGCAAGCGATACGAATACTTCCAACGACTTGGCAGGCTATGCACTGTTTAACGCCAGCGGACAGCCGAGACCGGTCGTCAGCACCATCAGCGATCTGATCCATTCCTGGATGAGCACCGGCAGTGGAACGACCGACGCAACCGGGTCCTTGACCTGGCGGGGATTTGCCGGAAATTACGAGGCACGTTGGACTGCTCAGGACGGCTCCCAGCAACTTTCCAAGATCCACATTGGTCAGAACACAACCAATGACTTCATCCTGAAACCTTCGACATGTTCCGTTTCCGCAACAGCGGCCGCGGCAAATACCCTGATACCTACAAGCTCGTTGACACCGAAAGGTCAGACGGGTCTGATCCTGTTCGTCGGTTTGGGAATAGTCCTAGGGATCGCCTTACTGTTGATTGGAATATCCCTGGTAAAGCGGAAGGCAAAAGAGAAAGAATAGAGACGACCATAAAATCTCAATCCTAATCATCAGCCCCATGTAGAAAATTGTATCTCTTCAGAACATTTGGGACAAAATCGGTTTTCTCTTCTTGACTTTGATTGATTGATCAAAATCCAGATCATCCGACCAAAGCTTCATGTTGTAGGAGTTTCACGGATCTCATCCTCCGTCGACGACCAAGGCTTATGACCAGGTAACAATAAATACAGCATATGTATTGGATATAAATCTCTTTCCTGCGTTTGGATGCTGAAGTGGTGTTCTAGGCCAATGGCTAGATCGAGGAAGGTGTGAAACATCACGCAACTCCAAAGCAGCTGCAGGCGGCCCGTTGGCTGGTATTCGACCAACACAGCCTCGCTGACCCGTTTCAATGTCTACAGGGCTGAACTATGATTATGGCGTAGGCTTCTACGGCCATTCGATGCACTTAGTAGATGTACGTCCTCAGAACATTTGGGACAAAAACCAGTTTTTGTTAAGAGACACTTTCCCGACCCGAAATTATTATACTTCCACTGCCAGCGCCTGCAAATTCTGCAGGCGCCTTGCTTGTAACGTCTGCTTCTTGATCTCAGCTCGTTTTGCCAGTACCTCCTTTGCTCTTCCAGAATACACATCCATCAGCGTCAGGTTGTCCAGCGACTCGTGATAACGCTGGTTGTTGTCGTAGTCCACGAACTGGGCGATCTCGCGTTCCAGTTCTTCCGGGGAGAAGTAATTCTGCAGGTTCACCACATTCTTCATCGAGCGGTGATAGCGCTCGATCTTGCCCTGGGTCATCGGGTGGTAGGGTGCACTGTGGGTGTGCTCGATGTGCCTGCGGCTCAAATAATCCTTCAGATCCTTGGAAAGGTAACAGGGTCCGTTGTCGGAAAGCAGACGTGGACGCAGGAACACATTCACCCGGTCCACCCCGGTTTTCCTCAGAGCACTCTCCAGGGTTTGCTGCACATCCGTCGTGTTCATGGTAGGCGTGAGCTTCCAGGCCAGGATGCAGCGCGAGTAATCGTCCAGGATCGTAGACAAGTAATACCAACCCCAACGCAGGATCTTGAAATACGTGAAGTCGGTCTGCCAGAGCTCGTTCACCCGCTTGGTGGGGTTCTGAAACTTGTCCTTGGCCGTGATCACTCGGAAAGCCGGGCTTTCTATGAGATCAAAGCCCTTCAGGATGCGATACACGCTCGATTCCGAGATGAAATAGCCCTGTTCATCGGTGAAAAGCCAAGCGACCTGCCGGGAAGACTGGTCCGGATGCTCCAGCGCCACCTTCACCACCTGCTCTCGCACAGACTGGGGAATGTGGTTCCAGAACTGACGTGGATTGGGACGCCTGTCGATCAAGCCTTCTTCCCCTTCCTCTTGGTAGAGCTGATACCAGCGATAGAAAGTGCTCCCGGGCACGTTCAGCTCGTCCAAGGTCCGTCTCATCGGCAGTTGGGAGTGCTCTACCAGGTGGATGATCTCGCGCTTCTCCTCCTGGCTCCTCCGAATCATTCGTCCCACGGCGTTGCCTTGCCCAGCAAGCTTTTTTTCAAGACGCGGTTCTTCAAGGTCAGCTCAGCCACCACTTGCTTTAGCTGCTCAATCTCTCCGCGCATCTCTACCACTTCCTGGCTGTCCGCCTGGCGCTGGGTATCCCCGATCAGGCGCTGCTTCCCCGCTTCCAGGAATTCCTTACTCCACTTGTAGTATAAATTGGGTTGGATCCCTTCCTTGCGACACAACTCGGCGATCGTGCTTTCTCCTCGCAATCCCTCCAGCACGATCCGCACCTTCTCCTCGGCTGTGTACTTCTTGCGCGTCGCCCGGCGAATACTCCGCACAGTTGCTTCCACCGTCTTTTTCTGCTCGGCCATTTGAGCTCTTTTGGTGTATGATTTAACAAGCGGTTGGCCGAGAAGTGTCTCTTAGCTTTTGTCCTAATTGTGTCTCAAATGCTCTGAAACGGAACAAAGAGCTAATACTAGACCCATTGAGCGGTCAAGTGTGGGTGACGCGGTTGGTCTGATGCGTATGAAAATCTTGTTGATATTCCCGGATGTTCAGGATAATCTTGACCTGTTTTCGAAGGGATCAGGCATTACCAACGTCGTCCGCCCAATTCTTGGGTTGGGAAAATCTAATATGGTTCCACCATTATCCCTGCTGATGCTAGCGGCCGTTACGCCCGAGGATGTTGAAGTTCAGATACTGGATGAACGTCTTGAATCAATTCGTTTCGATCAAAAAGCCGATTTGGTTGGTATTTCAGTGGTAACCAAAACGGCTCTCCGGGCTTTTGAAATCGCTGATCAGTTTCGCCAACGCTCTGTTCGTGTTGTCATTGGAGGAATTCACCCTTCTGTCTTACCAAAAGAGTGTATTCAGCACGCCGATGCGGTTGTGATCGGAGAGGGAGAAAAAGTATGGCCTAAGCTTTTGGAAGATTTGAAGGCCGGGTCATTAAAGCCTTTTTATTACGGAGGCCATACTAACGATCCATCTGGGCATCCGTGGCCCAAAAGATCTGCTCTGGCTCATCCTGACTGGTATCTTACTACTCGGATTATCATGGCTTCTCGCGGGTGCGAGAACCAATGCACCTTTTGCTCCTGCGGTGCTGCGTTGGGGAAACGTTATCGTAAGAGAAAAGTTGAAGATGTTGTCAAAGAAATTCAATCTGTTCCAGGGCCGGTGGTTCATTTTCTTGATGATAATCTGGGTTGGGACCCACTGTTTAGCAAGAAGCTTCTTCGGTCTTTAATTCCTATGAAAATTAATTGGATCGGTGCGTTCAATGTATCAGCTCTGCAGGATCCCGAACTGGTTGAATTAATTGCAAAAAGCGGAGGAATATCCATTGATATCGGTTTTGAAAGTATTTCCTCGCAGGTAATTACCGAAATAAAAAAAGATCGCACCAATGATTTAAATCAATATCGCCCGGTTATTCAACGCCTTCACGATAACGGAATTTCGATTTATGGGAATTTTATAGTCGGGTTTGACCATGACCAGCTCACTGTTTTCCAGGATTTGATCAACTTTATTGAGGAAACGAATATCGAGTGTCCCATGGTCAATATTTTGATGCCTTACCCAGGCAGTGTACTATTTCGAACATTGGAACGGCAGGGGCGACTATTACACAAGAATTGGAATTATTATGACGACACATCTCCTTGCGTTGTTTATCGACCGTTAAATATGTCGCCGGAAGAATTAACGCAAGGCTATCTGCATGTGATTAATTCTGTGAATATAACCTCTGCCTACGCAAGGCGTGTTCTTAGGGCAAAAACGTATAATTTCACCAGTGTATTTCTTGGTTATTTTTTCAATGCACAGAAGAATCGGGCGGTTAAATCGGGCCTTGAGAAAACCAGTTCTGCGTTGCAGTTGGCATATAGTAAAGCTGCAGATACATGATAAAGATATTAGGAGAATGATTATGAAGGAAAACGCATCCTCTCCCGTCGACAGGCTTAGAAAGACCCTCAGGCGTTATCAGTTTTTATTGCTTTCACTGGTAACGGTCAGTATTGGGCTTGGACTGGTTATTTTTTCAGTCTTGTCTCCAACAAAAAACATAATTGTAAGTATTGCCAATGATGTTGGGCTGGCGCTATTTACATCGGGCCTTGTTGGCTTGGCATTGGAATATCAGACTCGTGAACAATTCATCGAAGAACTGAAAGATACCCTTTCAAGTCTGACAAGAGCCTCAGATCTTACTCTTTCCATGGAAGACTTGGGAGTCATCCGGATTTATCCTAGCAGGGCTGGCATTGATCTCATGAAATACCTAAAGTCGGCCAAACCGAAGAGCGAAATCCGTTTCATCGGGGTTTCCTTGAGAACATTTTCGGGAGCAGATCCTGAGAAGATACTTGTGGAAAAACTAAGGGAGGGATGCAAAATAAAAATGCTTACAATGGATCCAGACTCGGAAACTGTAGCGCAGCGAGCTCGCGAAGAGAAGCATGACTACCAATGGCTTATGAGCGAAATCCAGTCAACGCTCACAATGTATGAGAATATGCTCCAGGGGTTGCCTATAACACTTCGCGCCAACTTTGAACTTGGTTGCTATACAACCTATCCTACTCAATTCATGTTTTGTGTAAACAATGTCATGATCGTCAGCCCTTATCTTGCAGGAAATCGAGGTTATGATTGCCCTCATTATGAAATTGAATCAAAGAAGGGAGGCATATATAAACAATATTCGGACCATTTTAATATGCTTTGGGGATCGCGAAAGGTTGTAACGCAAATAAGTCTTGATTAATTTATGTAATGCTCCTGAAGACTTTCAAGTACAGGCTCTATCCAACCAAAGCACAGATAGACAGGATCAAACACTGGAGACGTGTTGCTGGTTGTATAACACTTGCCTGGCAGAGCGGAAGGCAGCCAGCAAGAATGAATGCCGGAACGTGGGAGGTTCGAGCAGCGTGCGAAAGTGAGGGAGCAGCACAAGGAAAATCCAAATGCAGGGCAACTTCACAGCCACATCTTGCAGGTGGTTGTACAGGATTTGTATGATGCATATCAGGAGTACTTTCGAGGGGGGAAGCAAGGCGAGGCCCCGGGTCATCCTTGTTTCAAGGGGCATCATCGCTTCGACAGTTTTGGGTTGAAGGCGTACGGGGGAGGCTGCGGGGTTGCAGGTTGCGCAAATGCAATTTCTCGTGCAACTCCTGACGCAGTTCATGCGGGGTGTACTTCTTGGGCATGAGGTCTTTGCCATCCAAGTAACGCTGGATGTGCATGATGCGATAATGCAGGTGCATGTCTTCGGGATTGCTGCGTGCGTTCGTCTCATCTGCGGTTTGCGGAGGCGGGTTGACTCCCATCTGTGTTTCCAGCCAGACATCCATTTCGTGCAGTACGATGTTGGCAAGGATGGGAAGGATCCCCAAGGATAATCTCTGGTGAAGATGCAAATTTAGGCAGGCCCTTTTTCAGCGAGATCATCCCGCGAAAAATGATCTGAGCGAGCGGCAGGCCTGTTTTATGGGTGGAACGGATACCCATGGATTCGATAGTCTAGGCGGGGCAACCTGTTCAGAACTCTTAATTTAACCTGTCCCATTTCTCCCCAATCTTAGTTATAACTTATAGGAAGACATTTCATCTGGCATGCTTTATCCAGGAGAATCAATGCAGGATTTTTCATTGGCAACTGTTAAGGAATCGGGTATTCCTGTCGATGAAGATACAAAATTGGTCCTGGAGGCACAAGGGGACCCGGCAGCATTCCAAGCCCTTTACGATCGCTGGGCTGTGCGCGTGTACCAGTACTTCTACCATCGGACGGGAGATACGGATAGTTCAGAAGACCTGACCTCCCAGCTGTTCCTGGCCGCCTATCAATCCCTGCCCCGCTACCGGCATCATGGGCATTTTGCGCCCTGGCTGTTCACGATCGCCCGCAACCTCTTTAATGAATACTACCGGAAAAGGAAACGGGAGGTGCCTCTGGAAATGGCCCAGAATCTTGTCGCCTCCATCGATCCTGTGGCAGACTCTGCCCATGCCGATGAAATCCAGCGTCTAATTAAACTGGTCCGTTCATTGCCAGAACAAGAACAGGAACTGATCCGGTTACGCTATGTGGTCGAACTCCCTTTTGCGGATATGGCGATTTTGCTGAACAAGCGCGAAGCGGCGGTAAAGAAATCCCTTTACCGGCTCCAGGCGCGTTTGCAAGGTCTCTTGGAGGGAAAAAATGAATAGCTCATCCTTTTCTTATTCAATCGAAGATCGACTCCGGGCTGCCACTCGTATGCCTCAGCCGCGCCGGGAGTTCCTGGACGGATTGCGTGCCAGGTTGGTTGAAGTACCCCGCCTTTCAACTGAGACTGCCAGGCGGCCCCGAGTCTCCTTTCAACAGCCTGCCTGGGTGTATTCATTAGTTGCGGTTTTGGCAATCACCGTTGCCATCCTTGCGATCGGACCACAAAGAGTGCTGGCGGCCGTGCGCCATTTATGGGGTTACATCCCAGGTGTAGGGATTGTCGACCAGAGCGCTCCTATCCGGGTGCTGGCCGAACCCGTTCGAATAACTCGAGATGGGATCACCATTTCCGTCAATCAGGCTACATTGACAGCTGATCAGACTCACATCGAGTACGGGATTTCCGGGGTCCCGTTGTCCGCCTATCCGAAGGATGAAACCGTTCTCGGATGTGCCGAATCGGGATATTTGCGCCTGCCGGATGGAACCCAAGTGGATTTGAATGCTCCTATCCCGGCGGACGTCAACGCAGCCACACTCGTCATCCCCTGCATTTTCAACACGCTGCCTGGGAGTGTTCCGTTGGACTGGGAGCTTTCGATGCGCTTTGTACCTGCTCCGCCCGACATGACCGTCCTGCCGGTAATCTACCTGACTCCATCTCCTCACGTGGATGTTTCTGCGCCGGGTGTCCCTGTGACTGATCAAATGCCTTGGATATCGATCGATCAAGTGATCGAAACCCAGGATGGCTATGTTCTCATTGGCACATTCCGTCCCCAGATCTCCAATGGAGGGTGGGCCCAGGTGAGTGGGGTTCCTCAAATCCGGGATGGGGCCGGCTCGAAAGTGGAGTACACCATTCCCCAGGATGTCCAGCATGTGAATACGGGGGACCTCAATAACGGCGGATTCCAATTTGCTTACCAGGTGAAAGCGGCCGGGCTGGCCTTCCCGCTCACCATCAGCTTCCCAGGCGAGATCTATTCCCCTGCTGAACCTGCAGCGACGGCTGAAATCGATTTCGATGCCGGCCCGGACCCGCGTCCAGGACAGGTTTGGGAATTGAACCAGGACATCCATCTAGGCGCGTATACCACCCATTTGATCTCGGTGACTGCCCAAGAGGACGGATATTACTTCCAAGTTCGATCGGATGATCGGGTCAGCCCACCGAGCATCCAGATCGAAGGATACCCAGCCACGGGCGGGAGCGGTGGTGGGGGAGGAATAAGTTTGGCATTCGCCGAGCTGCCCAAGGGCAAACTCAAGTTGATCTTTTCGGACCTTTTCGTAGTCACTGACACCACTGTCTGGGAAGTGAGTTGGCAACCGGAGATGATCCGGACTGACTGGCCGACCCCGGCCTCCGGCCAAGACCGGGTTTGCGTGGGAACCAAGGCCATCGACCAGTTGGGCCCGCTCCCCGCCGGACTTCAAGGGCAGGTTCTCCTGACCGGACTGAATCCAAACATCCGGATTATCCTGGCTTGGTTGGATGGAACACAGGGACTGGTCGTACCCAATGCCAGCCGAGGTACGCTGTCGCCGGATGGCAAGTTCCTAGCTTATCCGGGTTCGGAGGGGATCACCATTCTGAATCTGACCACACAAGCGACTTCCGTGCTGCCAATTGTCGGGGCCCGCGACCTCCACTGGTCTCCAGATGGAAAGAGCATTGCCTTCGTAACAGTTGGAGACAGCTACGGCGTTCTGGTCGCCTCACTAGACGGCAAATCCAGGCGACAGTATTCCAATCTCGGGTATGAATCCATTGCCGGATGGTCATCAGATGGAAATCAGCTCTACTATGCAATTCCCGATGCAGGTGGAACAGGGTGGTTGCTAAAAAGTGTTGCGATCGTCTCCGGAGACACAAAGAGCTTATTTGTCTTGGAGAACGCCTCGGGCAAAGCACCTCTACCGACTCTTTCACCCGATGGGAACTGGGTTGTATATCGGGGCAGGGATAACGGGAGTCTGTATATGATCAGGATGGATGGCACCCAGAGCCGCTTGGTGGTAGCCAACCCATCTGAATCAAACGCCATTACAGGGATTGCTTGGGATCAGAGCGGAAGTTGGCTTGGTATCAGTATCCTCCAGTCTGGCGTGCAAGACGGGGATGTGCTTCTCTTGAATCCGCAAAGTTGTGTAACCTATAGGCTCTCCTCTCTGCAGGGCGAGTTAGATGGGCTCCGGATCCCCTAGATCCGAATAGCAGATAGGCGTGCGTTTTTTCACTGGGGGTCATCTTCATGGCAGCTGAGCACCAGTTGCCATGAAGACTGTCTTTTTACGACTCTCCGCGGCGGATTCAAAATTGCCGTATTTTGTTCCGGAATTATTCTTTGGCATT
>DATJPW010000023.1:0-11495 GCA_035506215.1 Desulfomonilaceae bacterium | reverse complement strand
CCCTCCCCGGACCCCACCCCAAAAACTCCTATATATTTTCAATTATATAACTGACAGCTTACAAACGTTCTTCTCATCAATATTCAGTTTACTCAGCATCCGGAATCAATTACGCTGTTGCCGGCTTCATTTGTTTCGACAGGCTAATGGTGGCGATGAGACGCATAGAAAGCACAACATCAAGGACCGCACAATGGACCTGCGTGGCCCGGGCCGCGTCATCGCTTGAAACCGACGTCCACCATCGGTGCGACGACCATATCGCTATTCGACTTGTGCCGACATTCATAAGACTTATGCTTCAGGTTCCCGTTTTTAGAAGGTTCGTCACCCGCGTCTTTACGCCTGCTGGTATTTACGATTACGTGATCGCCCGGACGAAATACATCGATGCCATCTTCAAAGAGGCTCTATTCAAGAGGTTCGACCAGATACTCATCTTCGGCGCCGGGTTCGACACCAGGGCATTGCGCTTCAAGTCGGAGGCGAGAAAGACGAAGATATTCGAGTTGGATGTCCCGATCACTCAAAATGCGAAGATCGATCAGTATCGGAAACGGAAGCTTAATGTCCCGGCGAATGTCGTATTCGTTCCTATCAACTTCGACAAGGAAACGCCTTCGGCCAAGCTTGAGGCATACAAGTTCAATAATAAGGCCAGAAGTCTCTTTATCTTGGAAGGGTTACTAATGTATCTGCGGCCGGAATCGGTTGACGAAACCTTCAGAACTATCGGGGAATTCGCCGGCGACGGCAGTATAGTCGTCTTTGACTATGTCCAGGCATCGGTCCTGAAGCAAACGGGTCTTTTGTACGGCCAGAGAGAGATTGTGAATGCGGTGGCAAAGGCGGAGGAACAGTGGCATTTCGGACTTGAGAAGGAGCACGTTGAGGAATTTCTTTTCAAATACGAGTTGAAGTTAAGCGACCATAAAGATGCCCGCGAACTGGAAGAAATGTACTTCAAAGACCCTTCAGGCAAGATCAAAGGTCGTATCAACGCTACGCATTGTCTGGTGAGGGCGATGAAGTCAAGCCGAGACAGCGCGGCCTAGTAATTGCTGTCTCAACGTATGCGCTGACTCAACAGACTGTGGAAAAGATTTATAGCCTTCAAAGCAGAACGCGAATGTGACGCGTTCCCCGTTGGTCACCTCATATCACGTGGGTTTAGGCGATGCTACGTTAGTAGGTTTACTACGGTAGGGTCGGGTTCGAAACCCGCCCCCACTGCGGGCCGGAGATAGATCAAGATTAGCGCAAAATTTGCCTTGCGGGAAACTCAATGTGAAACTATCTGCTAATCCGGTGAAATGACCTTCGTGGCCGAATTTAGCGATTCGATTATTTCGAACATGTTGGTTACCTTGCCCGCTCTGAGTTTGTCTTTCAGGTTGAAATGTTCAAGACACGTGCCGCACGAAAGCACGTCCACGCCTTTTTCTTCGAGTAGGGAAAGGGCTTCAACTGCTTCCTCATCGATTGTCGTGAGTTTCACTCCCGAGTTGATGAAGACCATGCGCCACGGCAGGGGAGTCGAGTCTATCCACGTACGGAGGAAGCCGCGCATCAGCTTTGTCCCGAGTTCGTCATCGCCTCGGCCCATGCAGTTGTTGCCTATGTAAACCAGATTCCGCAACGGATTGGTTTCAGGCACCGGGCAGGGCAGCAGTTCCTCCTGATTCGCGGGCTCAGGCGCATCACCACATCTGATGATGGTGATCTCAAACTGCTCGGGTCCGCTTTCCTGCGTTTCCACCTTGCAACCCTGGTTACGAGCGAATCTCATGACGTTTTCTCGTGACGTCGTGTTGTCGACCAGCACTCTGAGAGGCCCTGAAATCCGGTCTTCCAGGGCTTTTTTGGTTTCCAGGACGGGTTGAGGGCATGTCAAGCCTCTGGCGTCCACGGTAAAAATATCATTCATGATGTTATTCTCCGATATGTTCAGATGGACGTGAAATTTCCCGCCGATCTTCGGATCACAACCGGCTGCCGAAGAGAAATAACTGTCCAGCCTTTGTCTCCCATGATAGTATTCAGCTCTCATATCCAGGCATTGCGTCAATAGGTCAAAACTGTGACAGCAATCGTCATTATCTATATACCATAATGCTGATCGCGAGGATAGGAATTTGAAGAGGCTCGGTATAATCGGCGCAGGAAATATGGGCGAGGCACTTGTTCGTGGATTGATCGCATCGGGCGTTACGACGCCGGACATGATCTGCATCTTCGATGTCGATTCAGCCAAGTGTCGCGTCTTGGCTGACGAACTCGGCATAGCAGTTGCTCCGGATGTTCGCGACACGGTGGGGCCGGACACTGAAATGCTTGTGCTCGCGGTTAAACCACAGGTCATTGTAGACGTTCTTGATTCGATTGCCGATCGAGTGCGTGAATCGTTAGTGATAATTTCCATAGCCGCGGGCATTTCGACCGATTTCATTCTTTCACGACTCAAAGGACCGGCCCGCGTGATTCGTGCCATGCCCAACGCCGGCGCCATGGTTGGAGCAAGCGCCACTGCTCTGTGCAAGGGGGGGAGCGCTGATGAGGCGGACGTTGAAGCGTCGATGGGACTTTTCCGTTCGGTCGGTTCGGCTGTGGCTGTGGACGAAAAGATGATGAACGTGGTGACAGCGCTTTCCGGCAGCGGACCAGGCTACGTCTTTACCATTATGGAGGCGTTAACTGACGGCGCGGTTTTGATGGGGTTGGATCGCTCCACGGCAAGGGCACTCACCGTCCAGACTCTGTTGGGCGCCGCTAAGATCGCCGCTTCAGGCAATACTTCATTCAGTGATCTCAAGGATCGCATTACATCACCGGGTGGCACTACTATTGCCGGGTTGCAGGTCCTGGAGTCAGGCGGATTGCGAGGTTTGCTTATGGATGCCATAGAGGCGGCCACGCGTCGAGCTGAAGAGCTGCAGGCGCGGAAGTAGCCTTTCCCTCTAAATCCGCCGGTTAGACAACGATCATGAAACGCGAATTTCAATGTCCGTCCTGCGGCGCGTCTAACACGGTCACAAACCCCGGCGTGTTGATGCGCATTTGCGATTACTGCAAGACTGCCATCTACTGGGACAAGGAATCCGCTCTTCGGGCAGGTCAAAAATCAATGGACCTGCCTGACTCGCCTCGTTTCAAGGTCGGCGCGACAGGCAAAATCAAGGGCCGCTCGTTTCAGGTGCTGGGGCGCCTCCATTATGCTCATGAGAAAGGGACCTGGAACGAGTGGTTCATTGAAATGGAAAACGGCGAGATTATGTGGCTGACCGAGGACGAGCGAGAACTCTTCCTCGAATCACCCTTGGAACTCACTTCCCCGCCCCCACCGCACTCTGAGCTTACACCCGGCATGCGCATTAAGCTGAATGAGAAAGAGGGCGTGATTGAAGAAATCGGTGAGGCCCGATGTCTTGGCGGCGAGGGCCAGATACCCGTCCAGGCGGAAGTGGGCGCGATATATCCTTACGCGGATGGATCTTCCCAGGATGGGACTTTCTCCTTCGGCCTGGAATACGATCCCGCGACCGGCAAGGCCGCGGCCTTTTTAGGACGGATCATTGATTTCAAAGAGGGCAAGCCTGCTGCGGAAGAAACCCCGGTATCCAAGGTCGGCGAGATCATCCGCTGTAAGTCTTGCGGGAAGCCGTATGAAGGCCCCAGGGTCCAGACGACGGGAATGGTGGTTTGTCCAGCCTGCGGCGCGGGCCTCAAGCTGGATGAGGCAGAAATTCAGGTCGTCGGCCAGAACAAGGGCAAGCAACCCCCCTTTACCCTATCCATAGGATTGCCGGTCACGATAGAGCAGATCCGATACGAAGTAATGGGGCGTCTTTATTACGTAGAAGTTGATGAAGGGGTCCAGTACGGTTCGATGGAATATGTCCTGTACAACCCTGAGACGGGATATCTATGGCTTTCAGAGGAGAACGGTCACTTCACGATAAGCCGCTCCATGCACATGCGCATCCCCATGCCGCCAATACCGATAGCCAAAATGAAGGTTCGTGTAGGGGACGCGACTTTCAGTATCTACGAAACCGGAGAACTTACCTTGCGTTGGGTTGACGGCGCTCTCCCCTGGGTCGCGGCGGTCGGTGAAAAGACGCGATACACGACCTTGATTAATCCTCCGGAGTATGTGGACGAAGAGCTGACCGGCAAAGAGCTGGAACTGTTTCGGGGCCGCTACGTGGGGCAGGATGAAATGCAGGTGGCTGTTGGCGAAAACATAGAGCTGCCGCGGCCCAAGGGTGTCTATTCATGCCAGCCTTACGTTGCTCCCGCCTGGCTCGCAGGAACGTGGAAGATCGCAGCCGCATTTCTGGCGCTGAACGTTCTGCTTCTCTTATACAGTTTGGTCTCTGATAAAGACACGCCTCTACTTCAGGAAAATGTAACTGCCGACCAGTATTCTCAGGAGTACATGACCAAACCTTTCACGATCACTAGCAATAGAAACGTATTGTGCCTACGAGGGCAGGTCCCGGTAAACAATTCGTGGGTGGCAGCGGATTTCGCTGTCGTGGACGCGGACGACAAGGTGCTTTCGGAATTCTCGGGCGAAGCCTCATTCTATCAGGGCCAGGATTCGGAAGGTCACTGGACCGAAGGCTCGCGATCGTTTGAAAGCTGTTTCAAGATTGATAAGGTCGGCACATATCGCCTTCTCGTGTACGGCCAGGGAGGCAGCGGTTCGGCGGGGCCTGCCGGGAAAGAGCCCCTGAAGATACTATTGAGCACTGACCGAACCATATCCTGGTACTTCATTGTCCCCATCCTCCTGTCCGCGATAGCGGCGGTTATTGAGCCTTTTTACCGCGCAAGTTTTGAGGCCAGACGTTGGCGTCCAGTTACAGGAGACGACGGCGATGACGGAGACGACTCTGACTGAGTGATGTGAGTGGATGCGATGAAGGGATTGTTGCCAAAAATCCTCGTAATTTCATTTCTTGCAGCATTCACTGTGGGAGCCTATGGAGGCTCCTTTTACGGATGGTTTCTGCCAAGACCTCTGGATACACCGGTGAGCCTGCGGGACGGATCGGTCAAGGCCAGGAGCACAGGACATGGATTCTACTTCTTGGCGGGTAGGTCCCACGCAGGCGGCGGATATAGAGGCGGCAAGTAGTTAAATATGAGTTTGCAGGCATAAAGAGTAGAATAACCGAGGACTTTTCCTGGAGGTAAATATGGAGCCGTTTTGGTATGATTTGAGACCCCTGGCTATGCTCAGCACGGTCATCTACTCGGTGATAGGACTGGCAGTATTCGCTGCGGCCCTGTTCATCATTGGGAGGGTGACCCCCTTTTCGATAGCCAAAGAAATCGGTGAGGATCAAAATGTGGCCCTGGCTATCATCATAGGATCGGTCTTTATCTCCCTGGCGATAATTATCCAGTCGGCGATACGAGGTTGATCCGGGTCCCGGATTGTTAGTTTTTGGAGCTCTTCCGAAGATCATGAAGCAGCGTATTTCCGGAAATTCTCTTTTGGCTGTAGGGGCGACTGCCCAGTCGCCTTTGTTGTAATGGTCATGAACCAGCGCATCCCCGGCATCTTTCTTCTGGCCGCAGTCTTTGTGGTGGCAGTTTGCGGGCTTATATACGAACTGATTGCGGCCGCCCTCTCCAGCTATTTGTTGGGAGGCTCCGTCACCCAGTTTTCCATAGTTATCGGGGTCTTCCTCACGGCAATGGGGCTGGGCTCTTATCTGACGCGATTCTTCCAGAAGGACCTCCCTGACGTATTTATCGGGATTCAGCTCGGGATCGGTCTTTCAGGCGGGTTTTCGGCCGCTGTTCTGATGCTCACTTTCGCAGCTTCAGCTACCTACCTCCCGGTGCTCATCGCGGTTCTGACAATCACAGGTACCCTTGTGGGTATGGAGATCCCCTTACTGATACGGATACTCAAGAGTCACGAGGCGCTGCGACTCACGGTCTCCAATGTTTTGGCCTTGGACTATCTTGGAGCGCTTATCGCTTCCTGTGCTTTTCCTCTGGTGCTGGTGCCCCATCTTGGGCTTCTCAGGACTTCTTTTGTTTTTGGCCTCATCAATGTCGCAGTTGCAGGTGTGGCGCTCCGGGTCATGGCCGCGATGCTTCGCAGACGGAAGAAGTTAGCCGCAATGGCTGTGATTTCCGCAGTCGTGCTGATCGTAGGTCTCGTAGGCTCCAGTGCCTTCACCGCCTTGATGGAAGACCTCCTCTACCAGGACAACATCATTCTGGCCCGGCAAACGCCATATCAGAGACTGGTGGTCACCAGATGGCATGATGACGTCAGACTGTTCATCGATGGAAAACTGCAGTTTTCATCTGTGGACGAGCACCGGTACCATGAAGCTCTCGTTCATCCGGCTATGTGTGCATTACCCTCCACTGCTAGAGCACTGATTCTGGGCGGAGGAGACGGCATGGCAGCGAGGGAATTGCTCAAGTATCCGGGAATACAAAGCATAGATCTGGTGGATCTGGATGAGGAAATGATTCGGTTATTTCGCGACCGGCCGCAGTTCGCCGGCCTTTGCGATAACGCCCTTTCGCACGCCAAGGTCCGTGTTCATATCCAAGACGCGGGAAAATTTTTGGAAGAATCGGCGGCTTCCTGGGATTTGATTCTATTGGATTTACCGGACCCGAATAATCTCTCGCTGGCTAGACTCTACACAAAAAGCTTCTACAAGCTGCTTTCACAACATCTAGGAGTTCATGGTATCGCCGTGACGCAGGCTACGAGTCCATTCTATGCGCCGGAAGCCTTCTGGTGCGTTGTAAACACCTGGCAGCAGACCGCTATAGGTCCGGAAGGGCGAGACCGCTTCAACGTTTACCCATATCATGCGTACGTGCCGTCTTTCGGAGATTGGGGATTCGTAATGGCATCGAGGCGGGCTCTGGAGCCTACAAACCTGAGGCCGCCTCGTGGCATTCCCTTGAAATTCCTCAATGACAGCCTGCTCCCCACACTGTTCATATTCCCCGAGGACAGCCTTTCAAGGCCCGACATTCAGGCAAATCGGCTGGATGACCAGGTATTAGTAAAGTACTACCGTCAGGGGTGGAGACGTTTCGGCCCGTAGGGTTATGGTAAAACGAACACGGCCAAGCCTATTTTTCGTCCTTTTCGTCATCAGATGCAGTGTAAGAAAAATGTGACAGGACCATGAGCCATTTTCCGCCACGTTTTTCGAGCACGCCGGTCCAGCGACCGGGGACCTCAATCTTCTGCTTGCCCAGATCCACTTTGGCTGTCAGCTCGGTAGCAAACCAGGCTATGTCCCCCTTCGAGGCCGCGGACAGCCAGGTATATTCCAGGACCGCGGATTTTATCTGTTTGAACTCAGCTTGGTAGGCGGCTTTGATTGCCTCCTCACCCACATGGCGTCCTTGGGGGCCGTTGTCTACAAACACGGTCGAGGAATCAGGGGAAACCATGGCCATGATTGAGTTGATGTCCTTCTTTTCGTAAGCCTTGGCATACGCGTCGAGCCAATCTTTAACTTCTTTCTGAACTGGGGCAGTGTCACCTGCGGCAAAGCTTGAACCGGCGAGAAGCCCCAGCAATAACAGAACAACCCCAGCACAACGCACGAGTCTCATTTCTAATATCCTTTCGATGAAAATATAGGTTCAGACGCGGACAGCTTGCGACAAAGGGCGTACCGTAATTTTCGGATCAAGTCAAGGTGGGCGATGATTGTCAATTGCGAGCGAAACGATCCCTCCGCTTTGGACATTGCCCAGTGGGACCGGCATCTTGCCGGTCATTTTCCAATAGACAGGCGGGACGCCTGTCCCACCATTCAATCCTCGCAATGAGACAGAACCAACGAGTGCGTCGCTCACGTGAATGCTTACCTGGATGGTGGGCTCTCTTGACTTCATAAAGAGCTTTTATTATCGTAGTCTTATGCACAGCCGTGTAACACCGATTCGCACTCAAGTCTGTAAGCAAATCCCCTCTAACCCCCATTTATTAAAGGGGGGAAGGGGGGATTTTGAATGCGAATTGGCATAATACCCCCTACTGGAGAGAATCATGGCCGAACAAGCAGCTGTAGCGCGGCAGCCCATTGCCGCGACTTCCCAAATGAAGAAGCTTATGGCGGATCACTTTCTCGCGCTGGACCGGGCAAAGAAGGAAGGGACACCCAAGGTGGCTTGGTGCACTTCGGTGGGGCCGGCGGAACTGCTGCATTCAATGGGATTCCAGGTTTATTACCCGGAGAATCATGGGGCCCTCTTGGGGGCTACGCGGATGGCCACGGACTTTATCCCTGTGGCCAATGCCATTGGGTATTCGCCGGACATCTGCTCTTACCTCACTTCGGACGTGGGGGCGTACCTCAAGGGCATGACGCCTTTGACCAAGGCCTATGGCGTGCAATCTATCCCCAAGGCGGACGTGCTGGTTTACAACACGAATCAATGCCGCGACGTTCAAGACTGGTTCTCGTTTTACGCGAGAGAATGGAAAGTCCCTCTCATTGGTATACACACACACCGAAACATCGGGGCTGTTGAAAGCTACCATATCTCTGACCTCGTTGAACAGATACAGGCATTGATCCCTACGCTGGAAGAGGTTTCAGGCAACCGGTTCGATATGGATCGGTTCCGCGAAGTTGTGGGGCTCTCCCTGGAATGCACGAAACTCTGGCGAAAGGTCCTTGAATGCGGCGAGGTCAAGCCGGCGCCTTTGACCTTTTTCGACACTAGCGTGCACATGGCGCCAGCGGTCATCCTGAGAGGACTGCCGGAAGCTGTTGATTACTATAAACTCTTGTTGAAAGAACTGGATGAGCGCATCGAGCAAAAGGTCGCTGCAATTCCCGGCGAGCGTCACAGGGTCTACTGGGATGGCATGCCGATATGGGGAAAACTGAGAGATTTGAGCGAACTGTTCTTCTCCTTGAAAACCAATATCGTGGCATCAACATATTGCAATAGTTGGATATTCGACGCTTTCGACCAGGCTCAACCATTTGAGTCCATGGCCAGGGCCTATACCGAACTCTTCATTGTCCGTGACGAATCATACAAGGAAGCGTACATGGACCAATGGATAAAGAATTGCCAGATAGACGGTGTGATCTATCATGACGCAAGGACATGCCCCAATAATTCCAACAGCCGCTACAATATGCCTCAACGCATGAGCGAACGCCTGTCAGTGCCGGTGTTGGTCATTAACGGTGACCTCAATGATCTGCGCTGCTACTCCGAAGAACAGGCGAAAACCAATATTGAAGCATTCGTGGAGCAGCTCGACGAAAAACATTAGGCAAAAATATGAAAACTGAATTTGCCGGCGGAGTCGATGTGGGCTCCTGCACGACAAAAGCCGTCATCGTTGATAGCGAAAAGCGGATACTGGCCAGTCATATTATATATTCCGGGACCGATTTCCAGACGGCCTCGATTGAAGTCTGGGAAGAATGCCTCCGGCAAGCCGGTTTAAGAGGCGGTGACGTTGCGAAAGTTATATCCACGGGATATGGCCGCGGGAGTGTTGCTTTCGCAACTTCCAACCTCACGGAAATCTCTTGCCATGGCCGGGGCTGTTTGCATTTCTTCACTGGTCCCATCACTGTGGTGGATATCGGCGGACAGGACAACAAGGTCATCAAGCTTGACGCGCGGGGGCAGCGTGTCAGTTTCAAAATGAACAGGAAATGCGCGGCGGGCACAGGCGCCTTTCTGGAAGAGATGGCCCTACGACTTCGTCTGCCCATTGAAGATATGGACAAACTCGCCCGAGAAGCCGATGGCGAGGTTTCTTTGGGCAGTTACTGCACGGTATTCTCCGCAACCGAAGTCCTGGAGAAGATAAAGGCAGGTCACCCCGTTAATCGTATTGTTAGGGGAGTCTTTAGCTCGGTGGTGAAGCGGATCATTGAGATGGATACACTCACGGATACTGTAGTGCTTACAGGTGGGGTCATCGAACACAACACTTTCCTGGCGGAACTCATCCAACTGCAAACTACAAGCCCTGTTCGGATGCCGCCGCATCCGCAGATAACAGGGGCCTTGGGCGCGGCCCTTTATGCGCTGGATGGAGCGAATTAGACGTGGAGCACTCGCCGTGCACAAGAAAAATGATCCCCGGTGAAACCGAGGGTCATTCAGCTCATAACATTTTTCCTAAGTCCCTTTCGAATGGCACATTCTCTTCACCCCGGCGAATCCCATGCGGAACGCGGGATTCGCCGGAATGCTGACAGAAAGACCCCCCAAATTGGGACATCGTCAATTGTTACTGAACCATCTTGAGCACTGATGCCGAGGCAGGTATTATATCTTCGCGATTGTAGGCAAGGTCGATCACTGAAGCCTCTTTACCTGCGGAGATTCTAATGAGCCTGACAGCGAATGCTCTTAACAGTTTCATAGAGAAGCAGATCTTCTTTCCCGATCCGTACCTCTTCTGTACTCCTGCCGAGGCCGGGCTCGCCTATGAAGACGTGTGGTTCGATGCGGCAGACGGCGTACGACTCCACGGCTGGCTGGTCCCGGCTCCATCGAGTCCGGCGCTGTTGCTGTTTTGCCACGGTAATGCGGGAAACATTTCCCACAGAGTGGACAACATTCAGCGACTGCACGACATAGGTCTGAGCGTTCTGATCTTCGATTACCGGGGATACGGCCGGAGTAAGGGCAGAATTACCGAGGCCGGTTTCTTTCTGGATGCTGAAGCCGCTTATGAAGTTGCGAAGGACCACGCAATATCGGGCGATCTGAAACTTGTGATATTCGGCCGTTCGTTGGGTGGTGTGGCCGCAGTGCATTTGGCCGCAAGTCGGCCATGCGATGGTGTGATACTTGAATCCACCTTCACTCACATGGCCGCGATGGCGAAGGAACACTTTCCGCTACCGGTTCCTGAGGCCCTTCTGCGAAATAAACTGAACGCGCTGGATCGAATAGGCGAAGTGACTGCGCCTGTTCTATTTTTTCATGGAGACCGCGACGACATAGTGCCTTTGCGTCTCGGTCAAGAGCTATACGAAGCAACCAAGGCCCCGAAAGAATTCGTAACCCTTGTCGGCGCAGGGCACAATGACACCTACCTGATAGGCGGCATGGAATATTTTAGGAAGTTCAGAAGCTTCATCGACGAACTTCCTTCGGGCTGATGCCGGCCGTGCTGGCCAAGGCCGAGGTGATCTATGCAGAAGAGTGACATAGAAGAGATAAATCCGCAGATGTCGCAGATGACCGCAGATTCAAGAGACGGGCAAACGCACGCGATCATTGGGGCTGCGATGGAGGTTCATCGACAGCTCGGCCCTGGATTCTTGGAGGCAGTTTATCAACAAGCGCTTGAGATTGAATTCTTAGCTAGATCCATTCCATTCGAGCGGGAAGTAGAACTGCCGGTATATTACAAATCGCAGCTCCTGGGCTGCTCGTACCGGGCCGATTTTGTATGCTATCACGAGGTGATCGTCGAGTCGAAGGCGCTCAAAGTGGTT